>NZ_CP022194.1 GCF_003111685.1 Alloyangia pacifica
GATTCAAACGGCGAAACTCAGACGCCTCGATCAGAGCGGTCAAATCCCGATTCCGAAGCGACTGGATCTTCTCCTGCGGGGGTAGTTTGCAATAGCGGGACGGTACTCCGGCGTTCTTGAGAATTTTCTTCGCAACGTCGATTCCAAGCGTCATCTCGCCCGGTTTGTAAGGAGCCCAGGCCTGCCAGGGAAGGGACTTGGCATGATCCTTGTTGGTGAGCAGCAAGGGGAACTGATGTCCCCAGGTCATTGTGTGCAGGGCCGAGATGCACATTTTCTCGAGTCGCCGCAGGAGACGCCCCTGCTCTTTCCTGTTGAGATCGTGGTATGGGCTCATGGGGAGGTAATAGACCGTGCCCCAGTTGCCTTGCTCGTTTTGGCTCTCGGGCACACGGCGATGCAGATCGAAACTGTACCCGACGTAGAGATAACCGACGCCTATGATGATATAGATCCCTGGCCCCTTCGGGAGCTTGGCGAGGTGGAAACTTGGCAAGATGCGGTAGAGCCGGGAAAAGAGGCCGATGGGAAAAGCTGCGTGGAGCAACACGAAAGGTGTTCCTTTTCTGGTCTTGGGAGGTGGGAGAGATGGACTTAGCCGCGGTCAGAGATCTGGCCGAGCCATGGCATCAGCTCCTCGGCCGTCATCTCGCGCTGGAGGAGCAGAGCCTCGGAGAGCCGCACGAGCAGCTCCCGGTACGGTGCAAGGAGGTCCTGGGCCTGCTGCTCGAACTGGAGGAGCTTGGCCCGCAGGCGGGCCTGCTCCGCCTCGGGAAGCCGCGCGGGGTCCGGCGCGCCAAGCCAGGCCGGGCCGTGGATGCCGAGACCCGCTTGCCTGTCGAAAAACAGCTGCAGGCGGGTGGCGCGCTCGAGATCACTGCCCGGACCGCCGCCGCTGCCGGCACCGACATCACCGAGCACCAGGCGCTCGGCGGCGCGACCGGCGAGGAGGATTGTCAGCTCGATCTCGAAGTCTTGGGCCGTGCCCTCCCGGATGGCGGATCTCGAAAAGGTCTGCCCCATCTCTGCCGACATCACCACGCGCTCGACAGCGGCGGCGCCGAGCAGCCGCGCTGCGACCAGGGTGTGCCCGGCCTCGTGCAGCGCGATGCGGCGCTCGAAGGCCGGGTGGTTTGGCCGCCCGCCGCCCAGCTGCGCCGCGAACAAGTCGGCATCGAAGGGGACCCCGTCGCGGCGGGCCGCGGCCCTCGCCGCGCGAAGCGTTGCGTCGATCTCAGCCGGCGTCCGGCCGGCGCAGAGCCGCGCCAGGGGCGTCACGTCTGCGGCACCGGGAAACACCTGCCGGAGCATGTGGGCAATCTGCGCGAGCGGCGGCCTCGTGAGCTCCACGATCTGGTCGAAGCGGCCAGGCCGGATGATCGCAGGATCGAGCGTGTCTACGGCATTGCAGGCCCCAACCAAAATGGTGCCGTCGAGTGCAAGGAACTTGTCGATTTCTCGGAGCAGCGTATTGATCACCTGGCGGCGGTAGTTGCTGTTGCGCTCGCTGTCCTTGGCATCCCGGGCACCAAATGAATCGATCTCGTCAAGAAAAACAATGCAGGGACGGCGCGCGGCCGCGTCTGAGAATGTCTTGAGCATGGCCCCGAGCATATCACCGAGATGGCCGCGTGATTGCCATTCGCCAGCGCTGGCAATGACAATTTCCACATCCGCCGACCGCGCGATGGCCTGCGCCAACACGGTCTTGCCAGTTCCTGGCTCGCCGTAAAGGAGTAGGGATCTTGGGACCTCCGACCAACACGCCGCACCCGCTTTGCATGCCTGAATATCCACAGCGAGGTCTCCCGCCATGCGATGCGCGGGAGACGACCCGCCAATTTCTTCGAGGGTGAGGCCGTTCTGGCGCATGGAACGAGCAGGTAGCACCATCTTCTGCAGCGCATGGGCAGCCTCGCGTGCCGAAGACGCCCGCAGGGCCATGACTATAGATGGGTGATCGAGCTGCGCCAGAGCGGCGTCATCAGGCAGGAGGCGCAGGACAGCCTCGCGCTCCGGCGCGTCCGAAACGTTGTAGAGCTCGCAGATCAGGACGAGCATGATGATGCGATTAATGGGTGCGAGGCGTTCCGCATCTGGCAGGATGCGCTGGAGAGGTTCAGACAGCTCCAGTCCGTCGGGTAGTAAGATCAAAATGGGGGCCGACAAGGGCAGCGCTTCGCTGATGCGATTTTCAAAGGCGGCCTGCTGCGCCTTGGAAACTTCCCCGGTGTTCTGGCTGTCGGGCTTGCAGAGCTGGAGGACCGGCCCACTCGGACGGTGCGGGCTGCGCGTGTAAACCTGCACGTCTGGAGGCAGCACGCCGTGTTTCAGAAGATACTCGATGAGGGACAGTTCGCGCGGCTTGATGCCGACCCACATGGTCACGCCTCCAGGGCGCAGCAGCCGATCCTGAAACCTTTCCTCGGGCCCGAAGCTGGCGGCCATGCGAATGAGCATGAGGAGGCGGCCGGCGTGCGTGGTTACGATGTTGCGTTCCGTCCGAGAAGACCGCGTGCCGCCGCTATCGCCATCCCAGACCTCGATCGGGGCGACGGCTTCGCTGTCGACGCTTTCACTCAGGCGTCGGATCAGTGTGACGGTATATGGCATCCAGGCTGGCGGATAATCATCGGGGGGTGAGGTATTGGTCATTATGAACTCCGGTATGGATCACCGGGAATACTGCTGTGCGCGACCGCCTGCACGAATATTTTTTCGCAAAAACAATAGCTTATATTTTCATTTTTTCGCATAATTGAAAATCGGTCCCCGGCTGGAAACGCCTTGTGATGCTGAACGGAGAGTCCTTCTCGTCCCGGCAATCTCGCGTCGTCGGGTCGGCCGGGTTTGCGAATTTAGAAGAAGCGAGAAAGATTTTCGTAGTCTTCGACATCCAGCAGGACAGAATCGGGCATCCCCTAGCGCCACATTCTGGCGGCGATGTCCTGCTCTTCGCGGCCGACGGCATCGGCGTAGATCGCGGTGGTGCTGAGCTGGGCATGGCCGAGCCAGCGCTGCAGCATGTGTGAGGGCACGCCCTGGACCACGGCATGCACACCGAAGCCGTGCCTGAGGCCCTTGGGCGAGCGGTGCGGCGCATCGGGGAGGCCCGCCTCGATCATGACTCCCTTCACGATCTGCCAGACCCGCACGCGGCCGAGGTTCCAGATCGGCAAAGCGGCCTTCTTTCTGGACCGCTGCGCCTCGCGAATGCCATGCGCGGTGTTGAGCGTGTCGAGATACTCCGCCGGCACCGGGACTGACCGGAAGATCACCTTTTGCCGCCCGGACGCATCCTTGCGCTTCTTCAGGGACCGGAGCGTGATGCTGCCGCCGGAGAGGTCGACGCGGGCCGGGGTGATCTCCAGGAGCTCGGACGGCCGGCAGCCGGTCCAGTGCAGCATCTCGCAGAGCGTGCGGTCGCGGGCCGGCTGCCGACGGGCTGCGCCGAG
This sequence comes from Alloyangia pacifica, assembly GCF_003111685.1. NCBI lineage: Bacteria > Pseudomonadati > Pseudomonadota > Alphaproteobacteria > Rhodobacterales > Roseobacteraceae > Alloyangia > Alloyangia pacifica. The sequence goes on from NZ_CP022194.1 coordinate 3,456, forward strand.
GAAGGCGGCGCGCTCCTCGGCGTTGAGATAGAGGCGGTTTCCGGAGGGGTCGTGCAGGCGCATTTCAGACATGGTGAGCAGATTGCCCGAATTCTGTTTACTCGGGAAGCACCAAGGCGGCCGCAGCGCCCGGGGACGGAGGTCCGGGGCGGCGCTGGAGTAAACACTATTACCAATAGTGTTCACTTCTTAGGTGACACTTGGCAAAGACAGATGTGTTGGTGCTCGAGAGCGCCCGGTAGATCGGCCATTCGCCGGGTGACCTAGACCGTCACCGCCGAAGCTTTGTAGGGGCGCCCGCGACGCTCGCCCCTGTCACCTAGTCTTTGTCCTTCTCGTCGCGCGACTGGCGCAGCCAGCTGAAGATTCCCCCGAAAACAGTCACCACCACGATGCACAACACAACAGTGACGACCATGCCCGGACCGTCGAGATTTGGAGCGCCGGGCGGTGATACGAACCGGAGGTACGCGATCAGGGCGATGCCGATCAGCAGCCCGAGACAGCTGGCGATTGTGAGATCCTTGGCCATGGTATCCTCTTGTAGCAGGTCGTCCCCTGCCTCACGGCGAGCCTGACGCACGCGAGGCCGGATCGGTAGGCCTCAGCCCTTAATCATCCACGTGTAGAAATCGGTGTTGTCGCCTAGCATGTTCAGGAAACGCACAAAGGCGGACGTCCAGTGTTCGTTGGCGACCTGTGGCACGAGCCAGAGGTCGGCATTGCGCTCTATGGTGATCCGCCAGCTTTGGAAGACGCGCTCCGCCTGCAGCGCAGTCTCGATCTCAGACAGGTCATAGGCCAGCACCAGAACGTCGTCCGCACTGCTGCCCTTGTTCTCCCCCGGTGCCCAGGCCAGCAACCAAGGTCCGTCCTGGTCCGGCGCCCCGATCCTCTCGGCAACGTCTGGCTTGTGCCGACTGAGGTAGTAATCGGCTGCCTGCTGCAGCGTGTCGCTGCCCTCGCGCCAGTCGTAGCGCGCGATGGCCTCCTCACAGGGAATGCCCGATCCTTCCTTGGAAACGCCGTCATATCCTTTACCCGCGCCCTCCGCCTTCGATTCCACGGGCCAGATCGTTGCGACCTGTCGGTTCGGCCCGAAGCCGCGCCCCGCTTCGACTTGGACAGTCTCCATGGCTTGCGAGAAAGCCTCGCAGAGCAGTGTCGCACGTTTGGAGAGGGAGCCATCGGGGGAACGGGGAAAGGCGACAACTCCGACGCCGGCGTAATCGCCCATCTTCAAGTCCTGCATAGGCGCGAACAACCGTGACGCGCGCAACCCGCGCAACGCGAAGTCGGGCCAAAAGTCCGGCCCCGAGTTCTGTCCGGGGTCTGATCCGGTCACCAACGCCATTTCGGTGAGCGTCCCCCCCGACAGGATGGGGTAGAGCTCGCCATCGGTAGCTTGCATTATGACTATATCCGAGAACGGGATCATCGGGGTGGGCTGCGTATAGCCAAAACCGTCCGTGGGCGACTTCACGAAAGGATCATCGCTCCCGATGATCACCCCGTCGGGCGCCATGTCGATGACCCGATCCCAACGGAACAGGTCACGCGCTGGTCCGATGGTTTCGAGAGGCAGAGACCGCAGGTCGATGGCCTGCGGATCGGTCAGGACAGACAGTTCGGATGCATTGGGCAAGCGGTCCAGCCCAGCGTCCTCGAAGATGGCGTTCAGCGCATCGGAACAGTCGGGCGCCCGGCTTCCTGCCAACAGCTCCGTGAGACTGTCGTCATCAAGAACCTGCACCAGCGCCCCGGTTTCCCCCATCCGCCAGAGCACTCCGCAGGGATCGCCTCTCAAGGCAGTATCCGCCGCGGCCGGTGCAACGAAGGCCACGATTCCGAACAGCAATCCGGAGAGCGGGCCGCAAAGGGACCCGGACAGGGCATTGACCGAGCGCATGGACATCACTTCCTTATCGACGAACACATCGATGAGTGTGTCGAAACGACTGCCTCACCTAGCGTCACCCCGAGTAAACCTAAGTTGTTATAGCCGATTCGGGAACATGAACGCCGCCCCGTCCATGACGGCTCGGCGCGATGCCTGCGTCAACGAGAAGCTCATGTTCAGCGCGCCTTCCCTCTACTTAACACTTTGCCCTCCGCTCAATCGTGAGCCTGCGAGCATCAGTCTTGGCCATTTGGCTAACCGTGCAGACTGCGGCACGCGCCTGACCGTGCGAGTGCCTAGGAAGCCGCCGCAACGACGTTGCGGTGCGTTATACCGCGTCATGTGGAGGGACCGACCACCATCGGACAGGCGCCCCGCCGAGTTCCCCGAGTGCAAGGTTTACGCGCTCCAAGGGGTTCCTGCGTTTGAAGACCTCAGCGCTCCTCGGATGGCCACTGTCGACGATGGCAGATCGATTGCAAACCGGATCGGCGGCGCAGAAGGCCTCTCTGGCGTCCCCCCCAAGGAGCAGAAAGATCATGGGCTGATCGCTTTTGGCCAGTTTCTTCAACAGGTAGTCCAGCACCGGCTTCCATAAGCTTCGATGTGCAGCGAGATGTTCATCTCCCGTCCGGGTCCAGGCCGAGTTCACAAACAGGACGCCCTCTCCTGCAAGGGCATTAAAGTAGGCGCTTGGTTCCGGAAATGCGAACTTTGGCCTTCCAACCAACTGCGACCAGCCTCCAGGCCGAAACATTCCGGCATGATCAGGCTGTGTAGCCCAAGCGGCGAGCATCAATGGCTTGAGGCTCTTTGCCAGCGCTTGCGGGGGTATTCCGGCGTTCCAACTCCCGTCCTCGAAAGCCCGTCCGGTGGCCTCAGCGATAGCCGGATAGGGGTCTTGGCCAAGAACCACGACCCGGACGTTTTCGGGCTCGATCCCGTCGAAGGCGCGCCCGACGTGCGCCTCCCGGGGCGCGCCCGGCAAGATTGCGTCTCTGCGCCCGGGCCAGATGAGCGCATTGTCGTCGATCTCGAGGTTCGCCGGGATCGCGTTGAAGTTCGGATCGGGACAGTCGCGGAAGAAGTCCTGCCAGCGAGACCCCGCAGGCAGGTCTTCACGCCAACGCGCGTAGTGCTCGCGCATACGGTCCGACAACAATGCCATGCCTCTTGTCTCCTTCGCTCCGAAGCTTCGAGCACCGTATACGCGAAGAAAAGACGCGACGACCCTAATCTCACCAGAGACGCCAGTGCGTGCTGCCTTCACTAATTGACTTTTCAAACCATATTAGTGATGATGAAACATTTTGGAGATTCCTTATCACGTTAAATGGGTGTGCCATGCTTGGAATGGAAAGACTGAAGAAGCTCAAACTGACGGTTGCGCAGACGAGCTACCTGCTCGAACTCCCCCCCGAGCTCATCGCCGAAGCGGCACGGGCAGAGGAAACACCGCAGTGGCTCGAATACTGTTTGGCTAAAATGGAAGCTGAACACGTAGAGGACGCCGAGATCTTCGAGTATCTCCGCCTCGGCATCGAGTTTACCGGGGATTCCTGGTCCGCACAGACGGCGCGTGCGGCGGTGCCAATACTGGTCGACCAGGCACGCAAGGGGCAGATACTCAGCTATCGAGATCTGGACGCAGAGTTGCACCGTCGAAATCCCCAGCGAACTCCGACAGGAACCCTGCCGAAACTCGCGAAGCCGCTCGGTCTGCTGGGGGAGGTCGTGGACCATGTGCGGCGGGAGGCGCGGGACTCCAGTTCGCAGGTCTCCGAGAAGTATGCCCACCTCCCACCGCTCGAGACCATTGTCGTTCGCGGAAACTCGGGCCTTCCCGGAACAGGCGCAGATGGCTTCCTGGTCAACTATCTGGACGACATGGGGGAGAGCGATGTCGAAGAGCGGATGCACGTCGAGCGGAAGGCCCTTTATCGCAAGGCCCAGGCGGACGTCTTTGCGCACGAAGACTGGGATATTCTTCTCGATCTCGTGAAAAAGACTGGCGGTGCAGGGGCGTAACTGGGGCATCGTCTCCGGCCGCGACTGGAAGCGTATCGAGAAGAAGTGAAAGCAGAGATGACCATACCCACCGCCACCGAAATCCTGGACCTGCTGACGCAGGCCAGGCCCCGGCCCACCTCCGAAGCGCCCCGTGATGCGCGTGGCATCTACGGGCTTTTCGATCATACCGGAACCTTCCGCTACATCGGGTCCACCGCGTCCAGCGCCGAGACCTTCTACAAGCGCATCCACCAGCGGCATCGCACGGGATCCGAGACGCACAGCCATTACTTCGCCCGGATGTACAACACCGGGCGGATGTGGGTCGATAGGACCGATCCCGAAACCGCGATGGAGATGCAGACCGTCCGCCGCCTGCGGCAGGCCTTCATCGCCCGCCATTGCGGCTGCACCTGGGTGGCGCTGCCGGACCACGCCGACATTGCCGGGCTGGAGGCGCAGGTCATCTCCATCGCCCCGCCCGAGATGGTGGCCTGGAACCGTCGCGGCATGGCGGTCTACGACGAGCCGGTGGACCTGGTCGACGCGCTGATCGCGGAGCTGCGGCTCTCACCCGTCGAGCGCACGGCCCTGACCCGCCAGCATGATCGACTCCTCGATGGTGTCTCGGCCACGAAGCCCGCCGTCGGCCGGAGTACCGGCGGTGTGCCTCCCCTGCCCGATGGGCCGTTCCGTTTCTTCGCACTGGACGTAGAGACCGCCAACCACGACCGGAGCAGCATCTGCCAGGTGGGTGTCGCCTGCGTGCGTCACGACGCTAGCATCGAGACCTGGGTGACGCTGGTCGATCCGCAGACGGATCGCTGGATGTTCAGCGGGCTGCACGGAATCACCAACGCCATGGTACAGGGCGCGCCTGGCATCGGCGCGGTGATCGACGTCCTTGACGGGATGCTGGAAGGGCGCACCGTCTACCAGCACTCGGGGTTCGACCGGAGTGCGATCCGCGCCGCCTGTGCCGCGCGCGACCGTGCGGAGCCTGCGTGGGACTGGCAGGATAGCGTCAGTGTCGCCCGCCGGGCCTGGCCCGAGCTGCAGGGCAATGGCGGGCACGGCCTCGCCTCGCTCAAAGCGCATCTCGGCCTGCGGTTCGAGCACCACGATGCCGGCGAGGATGCCCGCGCGGCGGCAGAGGTCGTGCTGATGGCCGAGCACGGCACGCGGGTCGCGGTGAAGCCCTGGTCCGCGCCGGTCGACGATGACGTGCTGGATGATGGCGATACCGGCCCGGTTTCGGTGCCCACCACCACCATCCGGCGCACCGTAGAGCCTGTCGCCACTCCCATCCGAACCCTGCCTACGGTCGACATTCATGCCGCCAAGGGGATGATCCGTGTTCCCGTCGCGGCGGACGGCACCGCTTTCGGTCCCGACCTGGCCCGTAACGGGTACTACACCGTGGGGGCGAAGGGGGCCGAGGAAAAGCATGCCAGCTTCGACGCGGCCCTCGATGCGCTGACCAAGATGGACAAGCCGCGCTGGCGTCGTCCGAACGCCGCAGGCAACTGGGGCATCGTTTCCGGTTGCTCCTGGAGGGACATCAGGAAGGGGTAGATCTCGCCTTCGCTATCAGGGGCCTGACCTTTGCCGGAGAAAAATCTCATCTCGTGCCCAGTCGCTTAACACTTTTCCCTTTGGTCAGTCGTGAGCGTCCGGGCACCAGTATTGGCAATAGTGTTCACTTGGTGCGGAACTCGAGGACGACGCACATGCTGACGTAAGACTAGGCAACGGCTGTCGCCAATCCATGGCGGTGCCTTGCAGATGCCTCAGTAAGTGGCCCGCCCCCCCGAGAGGTCGAAGCACGCCCCGGTTGAGAAGGAACACTCTTCCGACGACAACCACGCGATCATCGAGGCCACTTCTTCGGGCCTGCCCAACCGGTCCAGAGGGATCTTCGCGATCATGGCCTTCCGGATTTCCGGTGCCATCTGCTTGATCAGGTCCGTCTCAATGATCGCGGGCGCGACTGAATTGACGCGGATATCGGTATCGGTCAGCTCCTTCGCCAAGGCCTTCGTCAAGGCGATGACTCCGCCCTTGGCGGCCGAATAGGCGACCATAGCTGGGTTGCCCTCTTTCCCGGCGACCGACGCCAGGTTCACGATCCGACCGTAGTTTCGGGCCCGCATCGACGGAACGACCGCCCGGCAGCACAGAAAGGTGCCGGTCAGGTTGATGTCGAGTGTGCGGCGCCATTCCCTGAGCGAGTAATCCTCGATTGGTAATGTATGACCGGTGATGCCGGCCGCGTTGACAAGAATGTCGATGCGCCTGAAACGGGACAGCGTCGCCTGAAGGGCCTTATCCACTGAGGTCTCGTCGGTGCAGTCGATCTGCGCATCTGCCGCCTTGTCGATGTCCCAAGACAGGGCCGTCGCCCCCGAGGCCTGAAAGCGCGCCCGTACGGCCGCCCCTATGCCACCGCAGCCGCCAGTGATCACGGCGACCCGATCCTGCAGGTCTATGGCGTTCATCATGCTGCCTCCTTGGATTGACCCTGCCGGTTGGCTGGGCCGGTCAGCTGGAAAGGATACCCGTTTCGACACCGACGCGGCGATAAGCCGCTCCGGCCGTAAAACCGCCGTCGATCACGAAATCCTCGCCCGTGACAAAACGCGAGGCGTCCGACGTAAGGTAGAGGACGAGCTTGGCCACCTCCTCAATCTCGCCGGGACGTCCCGCGGGTGTCATACCGACCATTGGTCCGAGGTGTGGCGACGTCCGGTTCAGGTCGGTGACGATCAGTCCAGGGCAGACCGCGTTCACCCGGATGCCCACCCCGGCGAACTCCATCGCAGCCGACTTCGTCAATCCGCGCAAGCCCCACTTGCTTGCAGTGTAGGCCGGATCGGAATGGCCGGAAAAAGCAGAGTTCGACGAGATATTGATTATGCTGCCGCCATGGCCGGACTGCATCAGGGGCGCCATTGCGCGGACACCTAGGAAGGCCCCGGTCAGGTTGATATCCAGCAGGCGGCGCCAAGCGTCGGGTTCCGTGTCGGCGATCAGGGTGCGGTTGATGATGCCGGCATTGTTGACCAGGATATCCGCCCGCCCCGTCCAGTCGTGCAGCGCCGCTGCCGCCGCCGCCCAACCGGCGGAATCGGTCACGTCGAGCTTGTGAAAGCGCGCGTTCGACCCGATGTCGTTGACAAGGGCGTGGCCCTCATCCTCCAGCACGTCGCAGATCAGGACTCGGGCACCGCATTCCGCCAGCAGCCGCACCTCGGCGGCGCCCTGTCCCCGCGCCCCGCCGGTCACGATCGCGGCGCGCCCCGACAGGTCGGTCATCTCGCGCCGCCAGTCAGCCGGCCCGCTCATGCCTGAACCATCAGCTGGCGCTGCGTGCCTAAACCCTCGATGCCCAGAGTCACAACCTGCCCGGCCCGGAGGTAGACCGGCGGCTTCATCCCCAGCCCCACGCCAGGAGGGGTGCCCGTGGAAATGATGTCGCCGGGCATCAGCGTCATGAACTGCGACAGGTAGCTGACAAGCGTCGCCACGCCGAAGATCATCGTCTTCGTGTTGCCGGTCTGGCGGCGCACGCCGTCGACCTCGAGCCACATCTCGAGCGACTGGACATCCTCGATTTCGTCCTTGGTCACCAGCCACGGACCGATCGGGCCGAAGGTGTCGTGACTTTTGCCCTTGGTCCACTGCCCGCCGCGCTCCGACTGGAAGGCGCGTTCTGACAGGTCGTTGATGACGCAATAGCCCGCGACATGATCCATGGCCTCGGCCTCGGAGACGTACTTGGCGCGGCTGCCGATGATGACACCCATCTCCACCTCCCAGTCCGTCTTTTCGGATCCGCGGGGGATCTCGATGTCGTCGTCGGGCCCGCAGATGGCCGAAACGGCCTTGGCGAAGATCACGGGTTCTTCGGGCGGCTCCTTGCCCGTCTCGCGCGCGTGGTCCGCGAAGTTCAGGCCGATGCAGATGAACTTGCCCGAGCCGCTGACGCAGGGACCGATCCGCTGCCCTCCTGCAATCTCCGGCAGCTGGGCCGGGTTGATCGCCGCCAGTCTGGCCAAGCCGTCCGAACCAAGCACGTCACCCGAGATATCTGCCACGTGACCCGACAGATCGCGGATGACGCCATTGGCGTCCAAAAGGGCGGGCCGCTCCTGTCCGGGGCGTCCGATGCGCATGAGTTTCATTTGTCATCCTCTCCTGTGTGAAAATCCGCCGCCTAGGCGGCAATGATGTGGTACCGGCGCTTGATGCCACCGGTGATGGAAGGCTGCGCCCAACGCCAGACGTCGGCGTGCAGCGGTCAGGTTGCGGGTCCGTTGGCTGTCAGCCGGAATAGACCGGCGATCTCCGGGGCTTGGCCGCAGCTCCGGCGGAAATCGCGTTGAAGCGATTTGCCCGTGCGATCCCCCGCTGAATTTCACGCGACAGTTCGCGGATTTCTTCGCTCAGCTTTTCGGGATCGGAGGCCTCGAAATGCGCGATCTGAAGCACGAAGACCACGCTGCCGAGCACCTCGTTCTGAAGGTCGAACACGGGGGCCGCGACGCCGACGAGATTGTCGAAGACTTCGCCACGCGTGATCATCGCCTCGGCCGCGCGGATGGCCGCCATCGCGTCGAGGAAGTCGGCAAGCGTGTCGCCCAACCCGGCCTCGCGCAGGGAAGCTTCGTTGTGGGTCCAGATCGACCGCAGACGCGCTTGGGAGTGGTTCGCCAGAATGACTTTTGCCATGGCCCCCCGGAACAGCGGCATCGAGCGGCCCGGCCTGTAGATGTCGGGGATGCTGCGGTCGGCCCAGGCGAAATCGGTGCAGAGCACCTTGTCGCCGTAGTAGCTGCACACCATGATGTTCAACCCGGTCGTGTGGGCGTAATGGCGAATAAGGTGATGGGACGCGCGGTGCAGCGGATCGTTCTGGCGCCGCAGCATCTCGAGCTCGATGACACGGGACCCCAGCACATAGGTGCCGCCGCTCGCCGGGGAACACAGACCTGACCGGGTCAGCGCCTGAAGGTAGCGGTAGGCGCTAGGGCGCGACGATCCGGACAGTTCCGCCGCCCTGTCGACGTCGATGACCACGTGCTGTTCGTCGAAGCCGTCGAGGATGGCGAGCATCTTGTCCAAGCTGTTGGATTTCACCCCGGGCGTGTCAGGTTCCATAGGCTTTCCTATTGTCCGCTGATGAACTGGGCGGGGCCAGTCACGATTGATGGGAAGACGATCAAGAGTCCCAGAACGATGAACTGTGCCGCAATGAAGGGGAATACCCCCGTGATGACCCGCGAGAGCGGAACCCGCGAGACGCCGGCCACCACGTTCAGCACCGTTCCCACCGGCGGGGTCAGCAGACTGACGGCCGTTGCCATCATGAACACAACACAGAAGTAGACTGGATCGATCCCGGCCGCCTTGGCCGTTGGCAGCAGCACGGGAACCATGATGAGGATGATCGGGACCATGTCCATGGCGCATCCGACGATCAGCACCAGAACGACGACGGCAAGCATCAGCAGGCGGGGGTCATGGGCAAAGGGCTCGACGATCGATCCGATCTGATCCGTCAGGCCCGCAACGGTCACCATCCAGCTCGACACCATGGCCGCCGCCACAAGGAACATGACCATGGCGGTGGTCTTGGCGGCGCCGAGGAAGACCGCGAAGAGATCCGCGACCTTCAGTTCCCGGTAGATCACAATCGCGACGAACAGGGCATATACGGCCGCGATGACCCCGGCTTCGGTTGGCGTGAAGACCCCTAGGCGCAGCCCGAAGAGAATGATGAAGGGCAGCAGCAGCGCCCAGATTCCGTCGCGCGCCTCTCTTCCGACCTTCCCCCAGCTCTGGCGGGGCAGCGGTTCCACGGGATCGCGCCGGGCGACGAGGTACCACGTGACGGCCAGCACTAGGCACATCAGCAGCCCGGGGAAGATCCCTGCGATGAAGAGCTTGGTGATTGAGACGTTGCCGATGACGCCCAGAAGGATGAAGCCGATGGACGGCGGGATGATCAGCGCCGAGATGCCCGCCGAGGCGATCAGACCGGCCGAGCGTCCTGGCGCATGTCCGGCCTTGATCATCATCGGTACGAGGATAGTCGACAGCGCGGCCGCATCGGCTGCGGCAGATCCCGAGAGGCTGGCCAGGATGGCCGCCGCAAGGATGGCCACGAACCCCAGCCCGCCACGCACATGGCCGACCATCGCCACCGACAGGTTGACGATGCGGCGCGACAGGCCGCCCGCGTTCATCACCTCTCCGGCGAGCATGAAGAACGGAATGGCCATCAGTGGGAAACTGTCGGCGCCGTTCAGCAGGTTCTGCGCCACGATTTGCGCATCGAAGAAATCCAGATGCCACATCAGACCGATGCCGCTCATAATAAGGGCGTATCCAATCGGCATGCCGATGATCATGCTGCCCAGCAGGCAGCCAAGGAAAATTGCGAGTGTCATGTCATTTCACCCCAGCTTGGCGCAGCGCCGCGGTTTCTTCATCCTGAAGCTCGATCCGGTCGATCTTGCCCGTGACGACGAGCCAGAGCCGCCAGAGCAGGATAACGGCGGTGGACAGACCGAAGATCACCCCGACACCGAAGAACATCGACAACGGCAGACCCGTCGCAGGCGCATAGGTCCGCGTATTGACGGCGACCTGTGCCCAGCTGCCCAGGATGATGAGCCAGGTGGCAAAGAGCATCAGAACATGCGCCACCGCGAGAAGCAGCCGGCGCAGTGGGCGCGGCAGATTGTTCAGGATGAAGTCGAGGCCTAGGTGCCCGTTCTCGTGCAGGACCACGATGCTTCCGATGAAGACCATCCAGACGAAGAGCCAGCGCGAGAATTCCTCTGACTCGGTCAGGCCGGAGTTGAAGGCATAGCGCAGGACCACGTTGCCGAAGACGAGAACGACCATGCCGAACAGGCAGAGGACGATGAACCATTTCAGGATCAGAAGGTATATTTGGAAGAAGCGGTTCATCGGTCACCTCGGCTTGGTGGTGCGTCAGGGGATCATTCGGGGCGACGGTAGTCGGCCAGCGTCTCGTCGGGAACATCGGGCAGGTTCACAACGATATTGTCGGGCGTGCGGCATGTCAGCCAGGTCAGCCCCTCGGTTGTCGACATGTTCGCTTCGACATGCGGCATGTGCGGCGGGACGAAGACAAAATCTCCGGCCGTCATGTCGACGAATTCCTTGTAGTCCTCGCCGAAGTAGATCCGGCCGTGGCCCCTCAGGACATATCCGCCGGTCTCGGCCTCGCCATGGTGGTGCGGCGGGGACCGGAAGCCCGGCTCGTTGGTGACCTGACCGAACCACAGTTTCGTGGCGGGCGTATGCTGCGGGCTGACGCCCGACCGGCGGACACAATCGCCGGACTGGCCCGTGTTGTCATCCAGCGCGGCTGCCCGTGTAACGACGGGAACGACTTGCAGTGTCATGAGAACCTCTTCGGAGTTGCTGGTTTGGGAAGGTCGTGCGGCACCTGCGCGGTGCCATCAGTTCATGTGCATGCCGCCATTCACGTCGATGCAGGAACCGGTGATGTAGGACGACAGCCCGGACGCGAGGAACAGCGCGCTGTTCGCAACGTCGTCCGTTTCTCCGAACCGCCCCAGAAGGATCTGCGGCATGACCTTGGCGGTCAGTTCGTCGTCGTAGAAGTCGCGGGTCATCGAGGACATGATGACGCCGGGATTGATCGCGTTCACCCGGATGCCCTGGGGTGACACGTCCCGCGCCATCGCCCTGATCAGCCCCAGAACGCCGGCTTTCGAGGCGGCGTAGTGCGGCCCGCCCATCAGGCCGCCCCCCCGTTGTGCCGAGATCGACGCGATGCAGATGATCGAGGCGCCGGATGTCATCAGGCCAAGGGCGGTCTGGCACATCAGGAGTGTGCCGCGAAGGTTGACGTTCATCACGGCGTCGTAATCCGCAGAGGTGATGTCGCGGGTGCGACGTGATTGCGTGATGCCCGCCGAATTTACGAGAATATCGAGGCCGCCGAACCGGTCATGGGCCAGCGCCCCGAGCGCGGCGCAGTCGTCCTCGCTGGTGACGTCACAGGGCTTTGCGATGGCTGAGGCGCCGAGGCTTTCCGCCGCGCCGCTCAGTCGATTGTGGTCGCGGTCGGCGAGTATCACCTGCGCCCCTTCCGAAACCAGCTTGCGTGCGACCGCAAACCCGATGCCGTCGGGATTGCCCGCTCCGGTGACGATGGCGGTACGTCCTTGCAATAGCACCTAGCCTCTCCTTTCGTTTGTGAAGGGCGCGGAAGACGCCAAGCGCATGGTGCCACCGCGCGGGCGCCCGACTGGACGGCTGCGCGATGGTGCCGGATCTTGGCGATTGCTCCGATTACTCGGCCTTGGCAGCCTCGGTTTCGACGTTGAAGGCTTCGACCAGAGCGGGATCGAGCTTGCCGGTCACTGTGCCGACCACGCCGGACACCGCATCATGGAATTCCCCGAGGGTGTCCGCCGAGATCTCGTTGACTTCCATGCCCTGCTCCTGAAGGAACTCCAGGGTGCCCTGCTCACCGTCGACAATGATCTGCCGGTTGAAGTCGGATGCCTCGGTGCAGGCCTCCTGCACGGACGCTTTCTGCGCGTCGTCGAGCTTGTCCCAAAACTTCGTCGACACGTAGACGACCGACAGGGTCGTGAAGTGTTTCGTCTGCGTCAGGTAATCCTGCACCTCGTAGAACGAGGCCGCCCGGGTCACGTCGTCGGCGATCTCGTTGCCGTCGATAGCGCCGGTTTCAAGCGCGGTGAAGGTTTCGGGGAAGGGCAGCGGCGTCGGGTTGATGCCCATGGCCTTGAGCGAGTCGATGTAGACCGCGTTCTGGATCGTGCGAATGCGCAGGCCCGATGCGTCGGCTAGCTTTTCGACGGGACGCTTGTTGTTGGTCAGGTTGCGGAAGCCGTAGTCCCAGAAGCACAGGCCGGTGATGCCATTGGGCTCAAGCTTGGCTAGAATCTCCTTGGACACGTCCGATCGGGTGACCTTGTCCATCTGCGCGTAGCTTTCGAACATGAACGGCAGGTTGAACATGTCGAACTCGGGAACCATCGCCGCCAGGCCAGCCGTGGTGGTCACCGCGGCCTCGACGATCCCCCCCTGCGCCGACGAAATCGACTGGATCTCGTTGCCGAGCTGCGCCTGTGCAAAAGGCCGCACGGTGACGGTGCCGTCGGTTTTTTCATCCACTAGCTCGGCAAAGCGGTTCACCGTCTGGCCCATCGTGCTCTCTTCGGCGACGGGGTAGCTGAACTTCATCGTCTCAGCTGCGGTTGCGCCAACACCGGTGGCCGCAAGAAAGGATGCCGCTGCGGCGACCTTGAAAACTGTCATTGGTTTTTCCTCCATAGAGGCCGCCTCCCGCGACCTTCCGTAACGTCATGACCAGAACCCGCGGAAAGGTCAAGAAATATCATTTTGCGATACTTGTTAACTTGCCAATTGGCCGAACATCGCGGGCCCGGATCTGGAGTGGCCGCCATTCTGCACATTTCCGCATCGCAGCATCTCGTTAGTCTAAGAGTATGCTAGAGAGCGACGGTGGGCCAGAGGGTAAGTTCTCCAAGTCCCCTGAGCCGACCAAGGGCGCTCAGCCTCGCTGATCGACAGAAAATACTATTTTTATCAAATTGCGATCTACGGGGCGCGGATGTGAGTGGCCTTTCCCCGCCCAGAGGCCTGATCGAATCCTGACATTCCGCTCACGTGACGGACGGCCCAGTCCGGCGCTCAGCGTCTGACGGAGTTTGATCGGGACCGATCGGCTCCTGCGAGACGGTCAGAGAGCCAGGTCCGGGCATACGCTCCAAGCAACGGGTGGCCATATGGACGACCAAGGCGCGACCGCGGGAGACGACGCACCCCCGATCATGGGCAAGGGCTATCCCGGCGGCGCGCCGACCTTCCGCGCCCGGGATAGACCAAGCAGCCCGACGATGTGACCATCTGCTTTGACATGACGCAACATCCAACGGCAGGGAGAGGCAAACGCGGCACGCCGCGTCAGCAAAGGACTAAGCCGAGGAGTTCCAATGGAAGATGCTGACCGCGTACGCGACACAGCTGAAAAACTGGCTTGGAACGACCGCAACGAGCTACGTCTCGCCTTGGACTTCGAAACCTGGAAATTGGAGGAGGCCGAAGACTCCGTTCCGGAACTTTACCTTCCCCTGCGCGGCGTCAGAAGTTCCAGAAGCTGGGCGTGATCGAGCGCGTCGATACCGCGGGAGAATACTACCAGCCGCGTCGGTGCCCCCTCAGCCCATTCGGAAGGCGTGTCGCCGAGTTTCTGAGGACGGAGCACGACGTCTGGGCATCTGAGCGCGACCGTGTGAAAGCCGATACCCGTGCGGCTAAGAAACCCGGGCCTGCGAGCAGAGTACGCTTGCCGTCGGTTTAACAGTTTTCGCGGCAGCGCTCTCTGGGGATCGCGCAACCGACTTTGCAATAGTGTTTACTGGTCGGTACTCCGCCGATCCCTCCATCCTTCAGCGCGACGGGCACCTCTGGCCGACTCTGATGATGTGACCGCCCCCCGACGGCATCTGTGCGCCCTACCTGGAATGCACCATGGTGAAATCCCCCTTTGAGAAGTAGCGGAAGGATTTTCGCATTTCGCGCATCGGCGGCCCGGGCGGGCTACGTGTCGCGGGGTCTGATGCCGAACCACACCGGTCACAACGCTATCCCTGAGCGCACCCTTGGGGTAAAAAGGTATCAAATTCATCCGCCTCATGCCGCTTCAGGTATCATCGGATACCGCCCCGAGCATTGCGGGAGAGGGGCTCTTCAGGCGACTACGCCCCCCTGAGGACCGTCGGCGCTTGGGCATCCTGCTCTTTTCCCTGCGCGCCGCGATGCCAGGGAGGAAGGACGACCCATGACTGTATCAAATACCGACGCACCCGCCGGGGCGCGCGAGACGATCAACTTCAAGATGATGGCCCTCGGGCCGATCGCCGGGCTGCTGCTCGCGCTGGTCCTGCCCGAGAGCCTGTCGATGCCGGGACGGCTGGCGGCGGGCTCGGCGCTGTGGATGGCGATCTGGTGGATGACCGAGGCGGTGCCGATCCCGGTGACCTCGTTGCTGCCGCTGGTGCTCTTCCCGCTGTTCGGCATCGGCAGCTTCGCGGCCATGGCCGCCCCCTATGCGAACTCGGTGGTCTTCCTCGTGCTCGGCGGCGTGGTGCTGGGGCTCGCGACCGAGCGCAGCAACCTGCACCGCCGCATCGCCCTGCGCACCATCCAGGCGGTCGGCACCCGACCCGACCAGATCGTGCTCGGCATGATGATCGCCTCGGCCTTCATCTCGGCGTGGATTTCCAACACCGCGACCGCGGTGATCATGGTGCCGATCGGGGTCTCGATCCTGCATCTCGTGCGCGATCTCGCCAAGGAGCAGGGGCTCGAGACCCGCGACAGGAATTTCTCGGCCGCGGTGATGCTGGGCATCGCCTATGGCGTCACCATGGGCTCGATCGCCACGCTGATCGGCCAGCCGCCGACCGCGCTGATGAAGGCCTACCTGCTTGAGCAGCAGGGCTATGACATGGGCTTCGCGCAATGGATGCTGATCGGCGTGCCCTTCGCCGCGCTCATGCTGGGTATCGGCTGGGTGCTGCTGACCAAGGTGATCTACCGCTCGGAGCTGCGCGAGCTGCCCGGCGGGGCGGCGCTGATCCGCAGCGAGGTCGAGGCGCTCGGCCCGATGAGCAAGGCGGAATCGCGCGTCGCGCTGATCTTCCTCGGGGCCATCTTCTTCTGGGTCGCGGTGCCGCTGCTGACCAAGATCGCCGCCGTGGGTGCCGCGCTGCCCTTCCTGTCGGGGATCTCCTCGAGCCAGGTGGCAATCGCGGCGGCGCTGGCCTGCTTCCTCGTCTCCTCGGGCGAGCGCGAGGTCTCGGGCCGGCCCGTCGCGCTGCTGACCTGGGACGCCTCGCGCGACATTCCCTGGGGGCTGCTGCTGCTCTTCGGCGGCGGGCTGAGCCTCTCGGCGGCCTTCACCGCCACAGGGCTGTCGGTCTGGGTCGGCAACCAGGTCGCCGCCTTCGGGGACATGCCGCCGCTGGTGGTGCTGATGGTGGCCGCCGTGGTCGGGCTCGGCCTGACCGAGCTGACCAGCAACACCGCGACGGCGGCCGCCTTCTTCCCGATCATGGGTTCGGTGGCGACCGGCGTCGGGATCGATCCGCTGATCATGACCGCGGTCATGACGCTGGCGGTCTGCTCGGCCTACATGCTGCCGGTCGCGACACCGTCGAACGCCGTGGCCTTCGGCTCGGGCGAGGTCTCGATCAAGCAGATGGTGCGGGCCGGGGTCTGGCTCAACGTGATCTCGCTGCTGGTCATCTTCGGGGTCATCGAAACCCTCGTGCCGCTCGTGCTGGCCCGCTGAGCCGCCCCGGTCCTGGCCCCGGTCCCGGCTTTGGCCCCATCGCCGCTGCGGCGGGCGGGGCCAGGGCCTTCCTCTCCGCCCTCCTCCCAGCGGCCGGCGGCCGCAGACGCTCCCAACACTGAGGTTCCCATGACAGACTCGTCCGCTTCGCCCCAGCAGACCGCGGCAGGCCGCGATCTCTGCCGGGCCACGGCGATCCGGCGGATCACCGCCCGCATCATCGAGGCGCCGACCACCCGGCAGCACAAGCTTTCCAACACCTCGGTGCGCCACCAGGGCTACATCTTCGTCTCGGTCGAGCTGGACAACGGCGTCACCGGCTTCGGCGAGGGTTCGACCCTCGGCGGGCCGCGGTGGGCGGAGGAGAGCGTCGAGGCGATGAAGGCCAATATCGACGCCTATCTCGCCCCCGCGCTGATCGGCCAGCCTGCCTGTCTTGCCGAGGCGGCGAGCCTGCGGATGGAGCTTGCCGCCAAGCGCAACTACACCGCGAAATCGGCCATCGACATGGCGCTGCTCGACGCTTTGGGCAAGACGCTGGAGGTGCCGGCGCATGTGCTGCTCGGCGGCGCGGTGCGCACCTCCTTCGAGGCGATCTGGGCGCTGGCCTCCGGCGATGCGGCGCAGGAGGTCGAGGAGGCGCTGGAGATGATCCGGCGCGGCTGGTTCCGGCGCTTCAAGATCAAGCTCGGTTTTGCCGATCCGCAGACCGACCTGGCCCGCCTTGCCGCGCTGCAAAAGGCTCTGCCCGCGGGCACGCCGCTGGTCGCTGACGTCAACCAGGCCTGGAGCGAGGCCGAGTGCATCCGCCACCTCCCGGCGCTGCGCGATCTCGGGGTCAGCCTGATCGAGCAGCCGATCGCAGCGGGACAGACCGCCGCCTCGGCGCGCATCGCCGCCCGCTCCGAGGTGCCGGTGATGATGGACGAGAGCGTCTCGACCCTGGCCGAGGCGGCGCGCGAGAGCGCCGCGGCGACCGGCTCGGTGCTCTCGCTCAAGCTCTGCAAGCACGGCAGCGCGCACAACCTCAAGCGGGTGGCCGGTATTGCGGCCGCGCACGGCGTGCAGCTCTACGGCGGCTGCCTGCTGGAAAGCTCGATCGGCGCCGCCGGGCACCTGCAGGCCTTCGCCACCCTGCCGCGCCTGGACTGGGGCACCGAGCAGTTCGGCCCGAAGATCCTGGTCGAGGACCTGGTGACCGAGGGGCTGCGCTACGCGGACTTCCAGGTGCATCTGCCGCAGGGGCCGGGGCTCGGCGTCACGCCGAACCCCGACGTCATCGACAAATACGCAAGGAAGGAGTGAGCCGATGGGCGAGACCGATCTTCATCCCCGCCTGGCCGCCATGGCCGAGGCGCTTGCCGGGCGGGCGCATCTGCAGCGCCTCGGGGCGCTGTTCTCGGAGACCGTGCTGCTCGAGGTGGGCGACGCGGAATACTACCTGATGTTCCACCGCGGCCGGATCGAGGAGATCCGCCCCGGCCCCTCGCGCAAGATCCCCTGGCGCTTTGCCCTGCGCGTCGACCGCGCGGCGCTGCTGAAGTTCTGGGAGCCTGTGCCCGAGGCGGGCTTTCACGACATCTTCGGCTTCGTGAAGACCGGCCGTGGCAGCATCGAGGGCGATATCCTCGCGCTGGTCAAGAACCTGCGCTTCTTCAAGGAATTCATGGCCCTCGGCCGGGAGGTCTGCGCATGAGCCGCATCGAGCCCATCATCGGACGCTATGTGACGATTCACGTCGGGGGGCGCCCCCACCGGGTCTATTTCGAGGAAGCCGGGCAGGGCCGTCCGGTGATCTGCTTCCACACCGCCGGCGCCGACACGCGGCAGTGGCGGCACATCCTGAACGATGCCGAGATCACGGCGCAGCACCGGATCATCGCCGTCGACATGCCCTGGCACGGCAAGTCGCTGCCGCCCGAGGGCTGGCAGACCGAGGAATACCTGCTGACCACCGAAACCTACATCGAGGTGGTGCTGGCCATGGTCGCCGCGCTCGGGCTGGAAAACCCGGTCTATGCCGGCTGCTCCATGGGCGGGCGGATCGCGCTGCAGCTGGCGCTGCGCCATCCCGAACCGTTCCGCGGCTTCATCGCCATCGAGGCCTCGGACTTTCAGCCCGCCTGGTACGACATCGACTGGTTCCACCGCCCCGACGCCCATGGCGGCGAGATGGGCGCGGCGCTGGTCTCGGCCAATATCGCGCCGCAGGGGCCGGAGGCGGAGCGCTGGAACACCCAGTGGATGTTCATGCAATCGGGCCCCGGCGTGTTCCGCGGCGATCTGAGCTTCTACACCCGCGACGACAGCCTTGTCGGGCGGCTCGGCGAGATCGACACCTCGGCGCGGCCGCTGCACATCATGGTCGGCGAGTACGACATGACCTGCAC
Organism: Alloyangia pacifica; assembly: GCF_003111685.1. Lineage (NCBI taxonomy): Bacteria > Pseudomonadati > Pseudomonadota > Alphaproteobacteria > Rhodobacterales > Roseobacteraceae > Alloyangia > Alloyangia pacifica. The sequence continues at coordinate 22,168 of NZ_CP022194.1, forward strand.
CCCCGAGGATGCCGAGCGCACCGCCCGGGCCATTCCCGGGGCCACGCTTGCCCTCATGCCCGGCATCGGCCATTTTCCGATGAGCGAGAACCCTGCGGCGTTCCGGCCGCATTTCATCGCGGCGCTGGCGCGCATGGGCTAGCGGGGGCAGGGCGAGCGCGGGCAGGGCGCGGCAGGAGAGCCGATGGAGCTGAAACGGCTGAGATATTTCCTCGCGGTGGCCGAGGAATTGCACTTCGGCCGCGCCGCCGCCCGGCTCGACATGGCGCAGCCGCCGCTCAGCCGCCAGATCGCCGCGCTCGAGGCGGATCTCGGCGCCAAGCTCTTCGACCGCTCGCGCAGCCAGATCCGCCTCACCCCGGCGGGCGAGCTGTTCCTCGAGCGGGCGCGCGACCTGGTCGAGCGGCTCGACAGCGCCTTTCGCGAGACCCGGCTCATCGGCGAGGGCGGCGCGGGGCGGCTGCGGGTGGGCTTTGTCGGCTCGGCCACCCACGGGCCGCTGCCCGAGGTGATCAAGACCTACCGCGCGCAATATCCCGGGGTCGATCTGATGCTCTCGGCGATGAACAACGCCGAACTCGAGCGCGCGCTGGCCCAGCAGGATCTCGATATCGCCGTGGCGCGCCCGGCGCTGAAGGGCGAGGAGTTGCGCACGCTCCGGCTGGTCGAGGAGGCGCTGGTCCTGGCGGTGCCGGAAAGCGCGCCGCTGGCCACGCGCGGCGCGGCGATCCCGCTGCCCGAGGTCGAGGCCGAGACCTTCGTGCTCTACCCGCACCGGCCGCGGCCGAGCTTTGCCGACGACGTGCTGCGCTGCTGCGAGATGAACGGCTTCATCCCCCGCGACCAGGTCTTTGCGCAGGACTACCAGACCGCCATCTCGCTGGTCTCGGTCGGGGTCGGCCTGTGCATGGTGCCCGAGAGCGTCAGCCGCGTCAGCCGCCCCGGCGTCGTCTTTCGCCGCTTCGAGGGGCACAACCCCGGCACCCGGCTGACGATCTGCGCGCGGCGCGACAACCGGCTGGCGCATGTGACCAATTTCTTCACCGTCACGCAAAGGCTGCTCCGGCAGGGCGGCTGAGCTGCGAGACAGGGCCGGGCAGGGCGCGCCGGCCCCCGGCGCGGCGGTTGGCCGCGAAGACGAGAGCCTGGCGGGACACGAATGGGCTCTTGAGACGTTGGGGGTACTGCACTGCCCCCACTCAGGACTTCCTTGATGCCTTCCGAGCCCTTTTTCGAGCTTGCCCCCTATCACCTCACCCTGGCCATCGGCGGCCTTGTCGTCATCCTCGCGCAATGGCTGCCCCGCCTCGTCTCGCGGCGCGAGCCCGCGGCGGCGGCGCTGATGATCCTGTTCGGGGCCGGGGCAGCGCTGCTGTTTCCCGGAGCGGCGCCGATGCCCGATCCGCGGCAGACCCCGCTGCCCTGGGAGCTGATGAGCGAGATGGCGGTGATCGTCGCGCTCTTTGGCGCGGGCATGCGCATCGACGAGCTCGGACCCTTGCGGCGCTGGCGCCCGACCTGGCGGCTGCTGGGGATCGCGATGCCGCTGACCATCATCGCGGTGGCCTGGCTCGGCACCGGGCTGGTCGGGCTGACGCTTGCGGGGGCGATCCTGCTGGGCGCGGTGCTGGCGCCGACCGACCCGGTGCTGGCCTCGGACGTGCAGGTCGGCCCGCCGCATCAGGGCCGCGAGCATCCCGTGCGCTTTGCCCTGACCACCGAGGCGGGGCTGAACGACGGGCTGGCCTTTCCCTTCGTCTATCTTGGCCTGCTCATCGCGGCGGAGGGGCTGTCGCCGGCGACATGGGGGACAGAGTGGCTGCTGCAGGACGTGCTCTACCGAACCGTGGTGGGGGCCGTGTCCGGCTGGCTCGGCGCGCGGCTCTTGGGGGTCATCCTCTTCAGCGTGCCGCGCGGCGCGGTGCTGGCCGACACCGCCGCCGGCGTGCTGGCGCTGGCGGGCATCGTGCTCTGCTACGGCTCGACCGAACTCGTCGAGGGCTACGGCTTCATCGCGGTCGCGGTCATGGGGCTGACGCTGCGCCGGGTGGAGAAGGACCATGCCTTCCACCGCCGGCTGCACGATTTTTCCGAGAGCATCGAACATGCGCTGACCGCCTTGCTGCTGGTGGCCCTGGGCAGCGCCCTGCCGCGGCTCTTCGTCGACCTGACCTGGACGCATCTCGTCGTGGCGCTGCTGCTGCTGCTGATCATCCGGCCGCTGGCCGGCTGGCTGGCGCTGCTGGGCACCGACCTTGGCCGACGCGACCGGGCGGTGATGGCGGTCTACGGCGTGCGCGGGATCGGCTCGATCTATTACCTCGCCTACGCGGCGAGCCACGTGGAGTTCGCCGACGAGGCCGAGATCTGGTCGCTGGTGGCGCTGGTGATCGTGCTGTCGACGGTGCTGCACGGCTTCAGCGTGGGCTGGGCGGTGGACCGGCTCGACGAGGGCGAGGGCAAGGGCTGACGCCTTGCCCTTCGGGCCTCTCGGGGGCAAGACGGTTCCCGAGGCGGGCAGCTTCCCGAACGCAAGGGCCCGGCCTTCCGGCCGGGCCCTCCAGGTCCTGCTTGCGGGAGTGGGCCCGTTCAGGCGCAGGATCAGACCCAGTAGTTGGGCACGCCGTAATAGTCGTGCGTGCGGGCCTCCCAGTCGCGGTCCCGGTGCCAGTCGTCCCCGCGCTCCGGCGCCCCCTCCAGCTGCTCGGACGTGATGTCGGTCACATATCCGCCACGGCTGGTGTCGTAGCTCAGCTTGGCCCAGGGGATCGGGTGGTGGTCTTCCCCCATCCCCAGAAAGCCTCCGAAGCCCATCACCGCATAGGCCACCTTGCCGGTCGCCTTGTCGATGGTGAGGTGGTCGATCGTGCCGATGTGCTCGCCGGTGCGGGAATAGACCGCGGTGCCGTTGACCTTGTCGGACGAAATCATTGTCGAGCTCTCATGCATCGTGACATCTCCTCCTGATGTGGCAGTAAAACGGGCAGGTAGGGGGCAATGTTCCGGCATACGCCGGGGCGGACGGCGGGAAAGAGCGCCTTTCCGCCGAGGCCGCGCGCCGGGCAGAGGCGGGGGCTCTTGCCTGCGCTCATGGGGCCCGGGGTGCGCGTGGATTGCGTGCAGATCAGGCCCTGATCAGACCACGATCACGCCCAGGCGTGGTTCCTCAGGGCACCCGGGTTGCGAAGCGTGATGCTGCCGTAGCTGGTCTCGATCCAGCCGTGCGCCTCGAAATTCCGGAGGACCGAATTCGCGGTGTGCCGCGAGGTGTTCGTCATCTCGCTGAGCTCCGCCTGGGTGACCCTGCAGGACGCGCCCACGCGGGCATCCCCCGGGCCGACCTCGAAGAGGCGCAGCAGGACGGCGGCGACGCGGGCATCGGTCTTGCGGATCAGCAGATCGGACACGACGCGCGCCATGATCACCTGGTTGTACTCGGACAGCGACATGAGCTCCCGCTCCGCGCCGGCGACACTCTGGACGATCTGGTTGAGCGCGGAAGCGGGCAGGGAAAGCACCGTCGAGGGCTCCATGGCCTTGAAGCTCAGGTAGCGCGGCCGTCCGCTGACGATCGGCCCCTGCCCGAACCAGGCGCCCTCGCGGAAGATGTGGCCGAGGACGATGCCGGCAGACTCGCTCATGGCATAGGTGCCGAAGCTGCCCGCCACGACCCCGTAGATGCCGCCCGTGTCGTCGCCGCCGTGATGCGGGTAATCGCCCGGAGTGTAGTGCCGCAGCCGCGCCCGCGCCCGGACGGCGGCGCGGAAAGCGTCGCTGCGCTCTCCGAGCCACCCGAGGGTGGCGATGATCCAGGTTTTGTCCTCGAGCGTATCACCCAGCATGAAATCCCCCAATCGTGACCCCCAAATGTTGGATTTTGAACAATTGCCGCGGGGGAATGCAATATGGAGCCCGACGCGCAGGGACGTTTGCTGCCGGCAGCATGGCATCAGCCGTGCTGTCCAGGCGCCGTTCGCGCCGCCCGGACCCGTGTCGTTAAAGAGTTTAGGACTGTCCTGATGAAGAATTTGGAAAGAAAAGCAAAAGACCTCAGGGCCATCATCCTGGTCATCTTCGCGGTCTGGGGCCTGGTTCTCGTCGCCATCGCTGCGGCGCTGGTCTCGATCTTCATGACGTAACGCGGGTTGGGAGCTGGGTGTGTCGGGTGCTTGAGCGGGCAGGTGCGAGCGGGCCGGTTGGTGGGTTGCAGATGCGAAGCGGCTCAGGCGATCCGCGATCTCGGGGATCGACATTTTGGCCTCGCGCCACTTGGCAATCTTGATCCTGCGCCGCTCACGCAGATCCAGCTCTTTGTGCGCCATTGTCCGTTCTCCTTGCTTTCAGCAAGATAGGGGATTTGTCGCAACCCAGTTTAGAATGTGCCCGCTACACACGAGAAACACGTATAATGCGATTTATGTTCCAATTATAGTTTGTCTATGCCGAACAGTCCTTCGCGCAGAGCCCCTCGCTTCTCTGGGTAAGTTGCTGCTGCTGACACGGCTCTAAATTCGCGGCAGAACTACTTTGGGTAGATTCTCCATGTAAGAATTAGCTTCAATAGATGACCTATGGATATGCCCAAAAGATGAGCGGTTTGCTCTAGGCTATCTCATGTAGCCGCCGCGTCAGAAGCAGCGTTACCTCTGGTGCGAGATCAAGCAAATCACCGTCGTATGATACCCCACAACCAATGGAAAAATGTGCGGTTACAGATACAAGCGCTCAGAGGAGCAGGTGTCTCACCAGCAATCTATATGACGAGGGCATACACAGAAAACTCCTCGGCTGGCGTGAGACGGCCGGCTGGCACATCGGGTTAGACCTTGCTGTCAATCATGTTAAAGGAGACTCAATTTTCTCGGGAGCCTCAGGCCCAAGACTTGGAGTGACACGTTGAGCGACATGAAACGTATTGAGCTGGGCCAGCGCGCGGCATCTGCTTCTCAAGACGAGGATGTCATCGATCTTGGCGCTCTGCTTGGGTCGCTATGGCGGGGTAAAGTGATCATCATCCTGGCGTTTGTCGTCGCGGTACTGATTGGTGGAATCTATTCATACGTGCTGGCCACGCCGAAGTACCGCTCCACAGCCGTAGTGATGCTCAACAACCGCGAAGAGCAGGTTCTCGAGCTGGGCAGCGTCATGAGCGGCCTGGGGTCCGACAGCACGGTGATCAACACCGAGGTCGAGGTGCTGAAGAGCCGGGTTCTGCTTGGCAAGGTTGTCGACAAGCTTGAGTTGACCACCGATCCGGAATTCAACGGGTCGCTCGAGACGCCGGGCACGATCGACCAGGTGAAAGACTTCGTGAAATCCTTGGTCGCCCCGACCGGGGAAAGTGTTGGCAACGGTGACGCGCGGCAGCGTGAAGCCACAATCGACGCGCTTCTTGCAAGCATGACGATCAAGAACGTGCCGCAGAGCCTCGTCTTCCAAGTGACGGTGGAAACAACAGACGCGGCAAAATCCGCAAACATCGCCGATGCCCTAGTGGATCTCTACATCCTCAACCAGCTCGAGGTGAAATTCGAGGCGACCGAGCAGGCGACCACTTGGCTGACTGACCGGGTTACCGATCTGCAGGTGGCGCTGGAAGAGGCCGAAGGCAAGGTCAAGGACTTCCGAGCCAGCACACCGCTGGTCAGCCCCGAGGCGCTGGAAGGCCTCGAAATCCAAGTCAAGGACACGCGCGAGCGGATCACCAGCATGGAGACCGCGCAGGACGCTGCCCAGACCCGGGTCGCCGCGCTTGAGGCGGCGGAAACGCCGCAGCAGCAGGCGGATGCCACCAAGGACCTGCAGCTGCAGCGCATGCTGCCGCGGGTTGACGAGCCGGCGATCGCCGAAAGCTTCAGGGCGCGCTTCGAGCAGCTCGCTGCCCGCGCCCAGGCCGAGCTGACACGCAACACCAGTCAGCTCGCCGCGCTGCAGAACTCCCTTGCGGAACTCGAGCGGCAGACCGAGCAGCAGAGCCAGGATCTCATCACCCTGCAGCAGCTCTCCCGCGAGGCCGAGGCCAGCCGACTGCTCTATGAATATTTCCTGTCGCGTCTCAAGGAGACCTCGGCCCAGCAGGGCGTCCAGCAGGCTGACAGCCGGATCATCTCGCCGGCGGTGGAGCCGGTGCAGGCCTCGGCGCCGCGCAAGTCGCTCATCCTGGCGATGTCGGGCATTCTCGGCCTGATGCTGGGCGCCGCCTTCGTGCTGATCCGTGAAGCCCGCAACCGCGCCTTCCGCACCGCCGAGCAACTTGAGGGCGCTACGGGTTGCGCCACCATCGGCCAACTGCCGATGATCAAGGCCAGCCGCCGCAAGGATGCCATCGCCTATCTCAAGGAGCGCCCCTCCTCGGCCGCCGCTGAAGCGGTGCGAAACCTGCGCACCTCGGTCATGCTCTCGAACGTCGACACCCCCCCCAAGGTCATCATGACCTGTTCGGCGCTGCCCGGCGAAGGCAAGACCACCGTCGCCATGTCGCTGACGCTGAACTTCGCCTCCATGGGCAAGAAGGTGCTGCTGATCGAGGGCGACATCCGCCGCCGGGTCTTCGGTCAGTATCTGACGACCGAGCAGACCGACGGCGTCGTCTCGGTGCTGACCGGCGCCAAGAGCTTCGACGAGGTGGTCACCCATGACGAGCTCGTCGGCGCCGACGTGCTGCTCGGAGATAAGGGTCAGTCCAACGCCGCAGACATCTTCTCGTCGGTGCGCTTCGCCGAGCTGCTGAAGGATCTACGCAGCCGCTACGACATCATCATCGTCGACACGCCGCCGGTGCTGGTGGTTCCGGATGCACGGGTGATCGCCCAACACGTGGACGCCACCGTCTTCGTGGTGAAATGGGACCAGACCCAGCGCGAGCAGGTGATCGGCGCGCTGCGGGAGTTCGAAAGCGTCGGCAAGCCGGTGAGCGGCCTCGTTCTGAACCAGATCAGCCCGCGCGGCATGAAGCGCTACGGCTATGGCAACAACTATGGGCCCTATTCGGCCTATGGGGCCAAGTACTATCTGAACTGAGCCGCACTGGAACCATCCGCGGTGGCAACGGAATAAACGGAATAGGTGTGTCCGGGGAAAGGGAAACTGCGGTCGCGAACTGATTTGCGCAACAACGCCTCGATGCCCTGCGCAATAATGCGGCACAGTAACATCCCTGAGCCGCAAACGGCCGCGCCGAGGGTTGCCAACCAGAAGGAAGGATATAATAAGCGAGCTAACTTTGCGACACAGTCTTGATCGAAGCCTCTCTTTAATCACATCGGCGGATATAAAATTTTGTTTTTGCTTGCGTTAATTGTATTCCTCGCTTCGTCGATCCTGGTAATCTACCCTTACATAATCTATCCGTTTATCCTAAAAGCGCTTCCCTCGCGCCCGCTCCGGCGCGACCCTCGGCATGCCTGCTCGGCCACCCTCGTGTTCTGCGCCTACAACGAAGGCGCAGTGATGCCCGAGAAGCTTCGGAACATCGAGGCGCTCAAGGCCCGTTACCCGGACCTTGAGGTGCTGGCCTTTGATGATGGATCGAGCGATGACACCTTTGCCCAGATGCAGGCCCGACCTGACCTCCTGACCGCGACCCAGGGAGGGGGGCGCAATGGCAAGGCGCATGGGATGAAGCGTCTGGCAGGAATGGCAACAGGCGACATCATAATCTTTACCGACGCCAACGTGTTGCTCGACGAGGCCTCGATTGACAACCTCAGGGCCTGGTACGTGGATCCAGAGGTGGGCGGGATTTGCGGAACCCTGCGCTACATCGGTGCCGAAGGCTCGGCCACCGCGTCCGTTGGCGGCGCCTACTGGCGACTCGAAGAATATCTCAAGAAAGAGGAATCCCGAACCGGCAACGTCATGGGGGCTGACGGCTCCATCTTCTCGTTGCGTCGCGCGCTTTACCCCGAGTTTCCCGACTCGGTTCTGGACGACCTAACTGTTTCCATGGCGGCAGTCTTCGCTGGCAAGCGACTGCTCAAAGTCGACGACGTGATCGCCTATGAACGGTTGGTGGCTGCGCGCAGCGAGGAGTTTGCCCGAAAAGTGCGCATCTCCGCCCGAGCCTTCCATACACACCTCTATCTACGACCGCAGTTGGTCGGCATGTCCCGGATGGACAAGTTCAAATATGGCTCGCGCAAGCTTGTCCGTTGGTTCGGCGGCCTGTTTCTTTGCCTATCAGTGCTTTCGGCGATGTTCCTAGGGGCGCTGATCTCACCTCTCCTCGGCCTTGCGGTGTTGGTCGCCCTAGTCCTGGCTATTGTGATCGGGCCGCGGTTCGAGACCGGCCCGGTCAGCACTGTGACTGAAATCGTCTTGGCACTTATGGCCACATCAATGGGAGTTTGGCGCGCGATGAAGGGGCAGACCGTCGTAACCTGGTCGCCTGCCAAGTCGCGCTGAGACCCGGAGTCTGAAGATGGTGATCCAGAACGACGCAGGGGGCCCGCACCGACCCCAGGCCCTGGCACCGGAGCGCCCGCGACCGATGGCAGCATGTGAGCAGCAGATATGAGCCGGCTTGACAAGATTCGCGTCATGGCGCTGGCGGTCAGCCGCCTGAGCCCCCGGATGTGCTTGTTCATGGGACGCCGGGTGCTGCGCAACAAGCTGGCCCCCCGCTTCCCTGACGCCTATGCGCGCCGGCTGGCCCGGATCGAGCAGGACCTGCCCGCCATCGGCATGCCGCAGGCGCTGTCGCCCGGGCTGCTGGGCATGGCCGAGTTCTACTGCGCCGAGTACCGGCACATGCTGGAAGGGGCACTCGAGGGCCGGATCACTCTGCACGGGCGCTGCGTGGATTTCGGCGCGCCCGGCAAGGTCGACTGGACCCATGTCGTGCCCGAGGAAGGCGACCACCAGATGTGGCGCGTCAAGCTGGGGCACATGGGCTTCCTCTGTCCGATGATGCTGGAGGGCGGGCCCGCCCACCACAACGCCGTCGGAACCTACGTGCGCACCTCTGCCGGTATCCGGCCCGGCGCTCCCGGCACCTTCCGCGGCTTCTGGTTTCCCTACGGCGCATCGCACCGGGTGCTCTCGGTCGGATCGGGGCTGCTGGTGTGCCGTCACCGCGCAGCGCAAGACACGGCCCCCGCCCTGCCCGAGGCGGTGGACCAGGACCTTGCCGCGCTGTTGCGGCGCAACGTGGCCTTCATCCTCGACAACATCGAGCACGAGCTGTGCAACAACCACGTGGAGCGCAACCTGGCCGCGCTGTGCCTGTACTTCAGCCACGTGGACAGGGTGCCGGCGGAGATCGCCACGCGGCTTGAGCGCGACATTGCCGCGCTGCTGGACGCGACCCTGCTGGACGACGGCTGCCAGATCGAGCGCTCGCCGATGTACCAAGGGCTGAGCCTGGCCTCGCTGGGGGTCATGGCCGAGGCGCCCTTCCTCTCCGCTGCCCTGCGCGCGCGCCTAGCCGCCAGCCGGGACCGGGTCGCGCAGGTCTTCGCCGCGCTCTGCCTGCCCGACGGCGAGGTCGCCCTGTTCAACGATGCCTGGCACGGGGAAGTGCCGCACTGGACCGGTCCCCCGGCGCCGGACGGACGGATCCTGCTGCCGGACGGCGGCTACGGGCGGCTGGGCTGGGACGGCGACGTCTGCCTGATGGATGCCGGCGCCCTCGGTCCGCGCTGGAACCCCGGTCACGGCCATGCCGATTTCCTCTCGGTCGAGATCGCGCTGGCGGGGCGCCGCCTGGTCGTTGATCCCGGCACCTCGCGCTACAACACCGGCCCCGAGCGCGAGCGCGAGCGCAGCGCCGCCGCCCACAACGGCCCGATCTGGCAGGGCCATGAACCCGTGGATTTCTACGGCTGCTTCAAGGTCGGCCGCATGGCGGCCGCAATTCTGACACCCGCCGCAGCGCTGCCCGACGACCAGACAATGCAGGGCCGCTTCCGAGACGGGCCGGGCACGCTGTCCCGGACGGTCCGGCAGTTCCCCGGACAGGGCTTTCTGGTGATCGACCAGTGGTCGGCCCCGCAGCCTGCAGGGCAGGTCACCTGGCTGATCCCCGGCACATGGCACCGCCAGGACGCCGCGCCTTCCGAAGCGCCCGCCGCCGCCGCAGTCCTGGCCCTGCGTCACGAGGACGGCACCGCCGCTTGGATCGAGGTGCTCAGCCCGGTCGTCTCAAGCGCGGTCACCGCGGACATCTGTGCCAGCCACTACGGCCACGTCACCCCGGCTCATGCCCTGACCCTGCACCCCGAGGCGGACCGTGGCCACCTGATCACCTGGATCGGACATGCCGCCCCGGAACCGCTGGTCCATGCCGAGGCGGCACGCCTGCTGGATGGGCTCGGGGCGCTGTCATGATCCTGTGCCGCTTTGCTCCTAGCAATCTGACGGGCGGTTCCGACCGCAATCCAAGACCATGTGGCCGGCCGTGCCATACCCGGAGACCACAATGACTGCTTCCTTCGCGGCGGCACCCGCCGATACCCCGACCCCCGCCCCGCGCGCCCGGGTGCTCTACCTGACCAAGGTGGTGCCCTACCCGCCGGCGAATGCCGGGGACGCCGTCTATTCCAGGGGCATCATCGAGGCCATCGCCGTCACCACAGACCTGACGGTGCTCTGCGCCGACAGCGGCGGCACGATTCCCGAGGACCAGGCCCGCGCTCTGAGCTGGAACGTGGCAGGGCCGCAGCGCGGCGGACGCGCCGGATCGGTGCTGTCGCGCTGGCCGCTGATCGCCTGGAAGAGCGCCACCCCCGAATACCTGGCCCGGCTGGACCAACTGCTGACGGAAGACTGGGACGCCATCGTGCTGGACAATCTGGGCCTGGCCCATGCCCTGCCCCGGGCCGAGCGCTACCGCGCGGCCCATCCCGGCACTAGGCTGGTCTATATCTCGCACGAATACGAATACCCCACCCGCGCGGGCAAGTACGACAGCTACCACATGAGCTTGCCCAAGCGCTTGGTGGCGAACCGGGACCTTGCCAAGGTCAAGGCCTCGGAAGAGGCAATGCTGCGCGCGGCCGATATCGTCACGGTCATCAACACCAATGACCTCGTCCCCTTCCGCAAGATCGACCCGGACGTGAAGTACCTGCCCCTGACCCCCGGCTACAACGGCCCAGTCAGCGCCGCGCGCGTGATCGGCCCGGACACTCCCCGGCGCATCCTGCTGCTGGGCGGCCGCCGGTCGGAACAGAAGCAGCAGATCCTGCTGGACTGGATGGAGTTCGCCTACGACCGGATCAACGCCGCCGGCATAGAGATGATCATCGCTGGCGACATGCATGAATCCCTGCACGACACGCTGACCCGGCGCTATCCGCAGACCCAGGTCCTGGGCTTCGTCGCCAATCTCGAGGCGCTGATCGCCTCGGCCCGCATGGGCGTGATCGCCGATACCATCGGCGGCGGCTTCAAGCTGCGCCTGCTGAGCCATGTCTTCGAACGCCTGCCCATGGTGGGGCTGTCCGGGGCGATCTCGGGGCTGCCGACCCCCGAGGGCGCGGGGTATCTCGGGGCCGCCGACCTGCAGGAACTCATCACATTGGTCTGCGCGGTCTGCGACGATACAGACCGCCTCAACGCGTTGCAGGAACGCGCCTTCAACGATTGCGCCGAGGCCTACGCCTGGAGCGCCCGCGCTGAGGCCTTCACGGCCGCGGTCACGGGACAGACGGACGGGCACTTGGTGTGACTAAAACAAAAATCTGGAGAGACATTTCATGAAAGCTGTTCTTCTCGCAGGGGGGCTGGGCACGCGCCTGGCCGAGGAAACCTCGGTGCGGCCGAAACCGATGGTCGAGGTCGGCGGAATGCCGATCCTGTGGCACATCATGAACATCTACTCGGCGCATGGCATCAACGAGTTCGTGATCTGCCTGGGCTACAAGGGCTATTTCATCAAAGAGTATTTCGCGAACTTCGCGCTGCACAATTCCTCGATCGAGGTGGACGTGCGCAATCGTTCGGTCGAATTCCTAGGCAAGAACGCTCTGCCGCCCTGGAAAATCCAGATGATCGACACCGGCGCCGAAACGCTGACCGGCGGTCGCCTCAAGCGCGTCCGGGACTACCTGCCCGAGGACGAGCCCTTCTGCATGACCTACGGCGACGGCGTTGCCGACATCGACATCACCAGCCTGGTTACCTTCCACAAGGACCACGGCCTTGATGCGACGCTGACCGCCGTGCGCCCCTCGGGTCGCTTCGGCGCCACGCTGATCGAGGACAACCGCGTCAAGAGCTTCGAAGAGAAGCCCGCAGGCGACGGCGCGCAGGTCAACGGCGGCTTCTTTGTGCTGCATCCGCGCGTGATCGACCGGATCGCCGGCGATGAGACCATCTGGGAACGCGAACCCCTGGAAGGCCTGGCCCGGGACGGCCAACTGGCCTCGTTCGAGCACAACGGCTTCTGGCAGCCGATGGACACCCTGCGCGACAAGCAGAAGCTTGACGGCATGTGGAACGAGGGCAAGGCGCCCTGGAAGATCTGGGAGTAAGCCTCGATGCCTACGCGTGATTTCTGGTCCGGGCAGCGGGTTTTCCTCACCGGTCACACCGGGTTCAAAGGCAGTTGGACGGCGCGCTGGCTGTCGCGCATGGGCGCGGTGCAGACCGGATACGCCCGTGCGCCGGAGACCGATCCGGCGCTCTTCCCCCAACTCGAGATACCCGGGCTGACCTCGGTGATCGGCGACATCTGCGACCCCGCCCCCCTGAACGCAGCGGTCAAGGGTTGCGACCCGACCATCGCCATCCACATGGCGGCCCAGCCGCTGGTGCGCCTGTCCTACCGCGAGCCGGCCGAGACCTATGCCACCAACGTCATGGGTACGCTCAACGTCCTTGAGGCGCTGCGCCACAACGCGCCGAACCTCAAGGCGGTGATGGTGATTACCACCGACAAGGTCTATCGCAACGACAACAGCGGGCACGCCTTCAAGGAAGACGATCCCTTGGGCGGGCATGACCCCTACTCCAGCTCCAAGGCGGCCTGCGAAGAGGTCGTGTCCTGCTACCGGCAGAGCTATTTCGACGAGGCCGGCATCCCGCTGGCCGCGGCGCGCGCTGGCAACGTGGTGGGCGGCGGCGACTGGTCCGAGGACCGCCTGGTGCCTGACATCTGGCGCGCCATGATGCGCGGCGAGGCGGTGGTGCTCCGCAACCCGGCCAGCGTGCGCCCCTGGCAGCACGTGCTGGACCCGGTCTCTGGCTATCTCGACTATGTCGAGGCGATCGCCACCGGCGCCTGGGCCGACCAGCCCCGCGCGCTCAATTTCGCGCCGGCCGCCGCCAGCCCGATGACGGTGCAGGAAGTAACCGAGACGCTCGGCGCGGCCATGGACCTGGACAAGCCTTGGGAGCTGGCCGAAGGCGCCCAACCCGTTGAGATGAAGCTGCTGACGCTGGATGCCTCGCTCGCCGGGCGCACCATCGGCTGGCGGCCGCAGCTGACCGGGCGCCAGGCCGTGGAATGGACCGCGGACTGGATCAAGCAGACCCGCAGCGGCACATCCGCCCAGGACGCCGTCGATGCCCAGATCGACCAGTACGAAGCATTGCTGAAAGCCTGAGCCAAGGCAGGGAGCACCCGAGATGAAGTTCAACGAAACAAGCCTTCAGGGCGTCTACACCATCGACTTGGAACCGCGCGGCGACGACCGTGGCTTCTTTTCCCGGGTGTTCTGCCGGGACGAGTTCGCCGAGCTGGGACTGGAAACCAATTTCGTCCAGTTCAACACCTCCTTCAGCCGGATCAAGCACACCTTCCGGGGTATGCATTACCAGCTGGGCAAGAACGCCGAGGTCAAGGTCATCAAGGTGGTCCGCGGCGCGCTGCTGGACGTGGTGCTGGACCTGCGCGAAGACAGCCCGACCTTCGGCAAGTGGACCGCGGCGGAACTGTCGGCAGACAACCGCACCATGATGTACGTGCCGCGCGGCTGCGCCCACGGGTTCCTGTCGCTAACCGAGGATGTCGAGATGGTGTATTTCGTCTCGGCCTTCTACGACCCCGAGAACGAGCGCTCGGTGCGCTGGAACGACCCGAAGTTCGGCATTGAGCTGCCCTTCGAGCCGGCGCTGATCTCGGACAAGGATGCCGGCACCCGTGACTTCGACCCGGCCTGGCATCTCGGCAAGACAGCCTGATCACGAAAAGGGAGAGACGAGATGCGCATCTTGGTAACCGGGGCCAGCGGTCTGATCGGATCCGCCATGGTCGAGCGGCTGGCACAGAGCCATGAGATCCTGACGCTGGGGCGCCGCGCCTCGGCGGATTTCCGCGCCGACCTGTCCGATCCCGCGGCCATCGCCGCGCTGGAGCTGCCGGCCATCGATGCACTGGTCCATTGTGCAGGCGTGGTAGACGAGGATTTCCGCGACCATCCCGAGCGGGCCATGCAGATGGCGATGTTCGGCGCCGATGCGCTGGTGCAGAAGGCGGTTTCGGCCGGGGCGGCCCGGCTGGTCTACATCTCGTCGGCCCATGTCTACGGGCCGATGGTAGGCCATGTGGACGAAACCACGCCCTACAACCCGGTCTCGAACTACGCGATCGCCCATTTCGCCACCGAGCAGGTCTTCCGCCGCCAAGCCAAGGGCGCCGTGGCCGGGGCTGCCCTGCGGCCCTGCGCGGTCTTCGGGGACCTGGCCGATCCCTCGGGCTTCCGCCGCTGGTCGCTGATCCCCTTCTCCTTCCCGCGCGACGCGGCGATCGAGCACAGGATCGTCATCCGCTCCACCGGCGAACAGCGCCGCAACTTCGTCGGCACCGCCGACGTGGCGGCCTGCTGCGCCAACTGGCTGGACAGCGCGCCCGAAGGCTGGAGCGGCCTGAACCCGCTGGGCACACTGACCGGAACCGTCTTCGATTTCGCGCAGATCTGCGCCGAGGTCTCCGAGACGCTCACCGGCACCCCCTGCGAGATCACGCGGGTCACGCCCGAGGGCCCGACTCCGGGCGAGGATTTCGACTACGCTACCGTCTCGCCGCTGGCGCAGGGCAACCAGGACCTGCGCCCGGTGCTGGAACGGCTGATGCGCCACGCGCTTGACCAGTAAAAGCAGGAGGCCTGACCCATGCCCCGCCTGACCATCGGCCTGATCACCTACAACGGGGCGGACAAAATCCGCCGCAGCATCGACAGTCTGCTGGACCAGAGCTACACGGACCTGGAGTTGCTGATCTTTGACAATGCCTCGACCGACGGCACCACCGAGATTTGCCAGGACTATGCCGCCCGCGACCCACGCGTGCGTCACGTGCGCCATCCCGAAACCATCCCGCAAAGCGCGAACTTCCGCGGCGTGCTGATGGCCGCCGAGACCGAACTATTCATGTGGGCCACCGACGATGACAACTGGAGGCCCGACTTTGCCACCAACTGCATCCGCGAACTGGACAGCCACCCGAACGCCGTGGCCGCCTGCACCAAGGTTCGCTTCCGCAAGCCCGATGGCCAGGAAGACCCCGCGCGCGGCACCTTCACCATCACCGGCACCCCCGAAGAGCGGGTCAGGACCTATTTCTCGAACCCGCGCGACAGCGCCCGGCTGTTCGGTGTCTACCGCACCGAGGGGCTGAAGCGGGCCTACCCGGCCGATGTCAACGTCTTCGGCTACGACTGGCTGGTAGTGGGCCTGTCGATGCTGGAGGGCGACCACATCGAGGCCGAGGGCACCGAGCTGATCCGCACCGCCAATCCCCCGGGCAAGTACTTCGAGAAGTTCACCCGCCACTTCGTTCGGGAAGAGGGGCTGTTCGGCCAGCTGTCCTACATCCTGCCCCTGCTGCCGCTCTCGCGTGAGATCAAGCGCAACTTGCCCGCCCCGGCTTGGCGCGCCGCGCGCGGCAAGGTCCTCCGCCTTAACCTCCACCAGTCACTGATGCTGCTGAAATGGAAGTACCCCGCCTTCGAAGGACTGTTCAGGGCGCTCCGCTCCGTCGACCGCACCGTCGGCAACAGCTAAGGAAGAGGCAGAAATGCAGAAACTGAGTGACCCACGGGAAAATAATTTCAACATCCTGCGACTGGTGGCAGCCTCCGCAGTAATTTTCTCTCACGCGGTTGATCTCACGACGGGTCACCACGATTTTCTGGCTGAGAAAATCGGGTATTCCGGTGGCTGGATCGCGGTCAGTGCCTTTTTCAGCATCAGTGGGATGCTGATCTACAAATCTATCGTCCGCAGCCGCAGCGTTCGGGAATATATGACTGCCCGTTCACTCAGGATTTTTCCTGGTTTGTGGGTGATGCTGATCTTGACGACCCTCTTTCTGGGGCCAGCCATAAGCACCCTAAGCATTCCCGAATACTTTACATCATCGCAGCTACCGGAATATTTCTTCGGCAACGCCATTCTCTATCTCCCGCGATATTTCTTGCCCGGCGTCTTCGAAAGCAACTCGCTGACAGCCGTCAATGGCTCACTCTGGACATTGCGGTTCGAATTCACCTGTTACCTGATTACACTTTTGTTGTTCCTGATCGGTGCCTACCGCACAGAGACCACGTTCCGCATCATGTGCGCCATTATTGTCGCAGGCTATCTTGTATACTTGGGCCTAGGCATTATGCAGGGCACTCTGGATCAGGTGCTTTACGACGGCAGCGACATTGCCAAGCTGCACCGCATGTTTTTCGCCTTTTTCGTTGGGATCATCGTCGGTCATTACATTGACCAGATCCGTCCCAAAGCTTGGTGGGTTGTCCTCAGCGGCGCGGCCACCTGGATCAGCTTTGGCACGCCCCTCTTTGCAACAGCCCTCATCATCTTCATCGCGCTGGCGGTCTTCTGGTTCGCCTTCCTGCAACAGGGCTGGCTTGTGCCGTTCCGCCAGATGCATGACTACAGCTACGGGATCTACATCTACGGCTTCCCGGTTCAGCAAACCGTCGAGCATTTTCTGCCCGGTCTGTCCTCACTCGGTAATGCCCTTCTGAGCCTCGCGATCACCCTACCCTTCGCAGCGGCGTCCTGGCACTTCGTCGAAAAGCCGGCGCTCGGTCTCAAGGCACGTCTGCTGACCAAAAGAGGCACCGCGTGAATCTCAGACGCAACAGTATCTTCGCCGCCACCGAGGTGGTGGTCTACGGACTTGGCCTGTTCTTCATCTACCGCAACGTCGTGCAGGTACTCGGGGTCGAGATGTTGGGGGTCTGGTCCTTGGTGTTGGCCACGACGGCCTTTGGCCGGGTGGCAGATGTGGGCATTGCCGGTGGGCTGGGCCGATACATCGCCCGTTCTCTTGGCGCAGGCCGCCCTGACAAGGCGATCATGTACATGCGCACCGGGATCCTCTCAATCTCGGCACTCATGGGGGCCATTGCGCTGCTGCTGTGGTACCCGCTGTGGAGAGCATTGGCGATCGCACTCGAGGGTGAGGAACTGGCCATCGCGCGGGATATATTGCCTTGGGCGATTTTCAGTTTTTGGCTTCTGAACCTCAAGGCGGTTATGGATGCCTGCCTCTTGGGGGTGCATCGCGCCGACCTGCGCGCCGTGGCCAATATCGCCGGGATGCTGCTGCAGGTCTGGGCCTCGCTGGCGCTGGTAAACGATTACGAACTGCATGGCCTAGCTTGGGCTCAGGCAGCGCAATTCTTCTTGGCGATCGGCTTGTCAGTTGTCTTCCTTCTAACTGTAGCTCGAGTGAATACCGAAGGTTCCCCCATACGGAGCTGGTTCTCATACGAGCAGTTCCGCGAAATGCTGGGCTTTGGGGTAAAACTGCAGATCGGCACTATCGCCAACCTGCTGTTCGAACCCGGGGTCAAGATCGTGCTGGGGGCTATTGCGGGCACCGCGATGCTAGGCATTTTCGAGATGGCCTATCGCTTTGTATACCAAGTTCGCAACGTCGCCATTCGTGCGATCCAGACCACGGTACCATCCTTTGCAGATTACGACGCGCGCGACAATGACGACATCGTTGACCTGTTCTCCAAGGTCAGCCGCACCGCCGCCATTGCCACTGCCACCTTGATGCCCGCCGTTATCATCGGATCACCGCTGGTCTCTTGGTTGTGGCTGAGCGAGGTCAACTATCTGTTCATTTTTATTACCGCGCTGATTGCAGTCATGTGGGGTATCGGAATCTTGGCATCACCGGCCTTTTTCTTGGGGATCGGCATCGGCCGTGTTGCCCCGAATGTCGTGGGACAGATCATGGCTGGGATCCTGGCTCCAGCCTTTGTATATCTGATCTGCACCGTGGCGACACCGGATTGGGCTGTTCTGGGTGTGGTCCTCGGTCGGCTACCCGGCGACCTCTTGCCTGCAGTGCTGACCCGGCCACGCGGACACTGGCATCACGCAGCGATTCTGAACCCATACAACTTGGCCGCATTGGTCATAGTGGTCGTTTTCTCCGTCGTGGCCGCTTGGATCGCCTTCGCGAGGATCACCTGATATGCGGCGGCTGCACAGCCCTTCTGGATGCACAGCAGGCCAATCTGTCACGATAGCGGTCTACGGTCCGGCGTTTCGAGCCACACTATCGGTGGGCACAACACACAAGATGATTCAATCATAGAAAGCCCTTACCTTGACCAGATTTGCCGGTGTCCAAAAAAAGATTCGTTATATCAGTGGAATGCACCGCTCAGGCACCACTTGGGCTGGGCAAATCGCGGCGCATGCCATGCCGGATGCGGTGTTGCATGAACCGCTCAACGCCAATACCGGTTTGCGAGGGGTCGACAAGTGGTATTACGGTCCGGACGAAGGAGATTACGTCGCATCGCTTTTGCGCGACATGCTGGCGGGCCGCCTAAATTTCCGGCGCCGACGGGGTACTGATACGTGGGCCAAGAACCTTGTACGCAGCATCAGCGGTAGCAGGTATGAGCGCCAGTTGCGTGCTGCGCTGAGTGGTGACAACAGCGCCATCATTCTGAAGGATCCGTTCCTGATCCGCTTGGGTACAATGATGGCCGAAACCTTCGACGCCAAGGGAGTTATCTTGAAGCGTCACCCGGCGGCCCTGATCAACTCGCTCAATCGGATGGGCTGGATCCTGCCCGATACCAACGGCAAGCTGATCGAGACCTACAGCCCCGATCCTGAAACACAATTCGCCTTCCAGATCGGACGCTTCTGGGCCGCACTTTACGCGGAGGTCGATGAACAGGCCAAGGCCCGCCCGGACATGATCCTAATCATCCGCCACGAAGACTTGTGCGAGGAACCAATAGCGCTCGGGGAAAGGATGTTGGCTCACCTGGACCTGCCACTGAACCAGGCTGCGACCGATTTCTTGACGACCTCGACCTCAGGCAAGATAGGCGAGGAAAGCGGCAGTCAGTTGTTCAGCATGCATCGCGATGCCCGTGCCCTAGCCCATTCCTGGCGCAACAAACTGTCGCCCGAGATAATTGAGGCAGTCCAGACCGGCGGTGGCGATGTACTTAGGCGTGCCTACCCTGAGTAACGTGCAGTTGTTTTCCGTCCCTGTGCGAAAGGATGCCCAGCCATGTCACCCGACTGCCGCCTGACCGAGATCATGTCCACGGACGCGCTGCCCATTGGGCTAGGGTGTAGCCGACTTGGATCCGTGAATGGTGCCTCGGGTCCCGAGGCGCTGGCCATCCTTCAGGCCGCGCTGGACGACGGGATCCGCTTCTTCGACACCTCGAACATCTACGCCCAGGGCGACAGCGAACGCCTGCTGTCCCAGGTTCTTGGCGGGCGCGATGACGTGATCGTCTGCTCCAAGGCCGGCAAGTTCCTGTCCTGGAAGAAACGCACCCTGGTGCCGCTGAAGGGGCTGTTGCGCGGGGTGGCGCGGCGGTCGGGCCAAGCCCGCAAGGGCGTGGCCTCGGCTCGGGCCAAGCCGATGCCCACCCGCTGGGACCCTGCCTTCCTGACCGCCAGCATCGACGCCAGCCTCGGGCGCCTGAAACGCGAGCGCATGGAAATGTTCATGCTGCACAGCCCCGATGCCGAGGTGGTGCGGCGAGGCGAGGCGGTGGGGGCGCTTGCGGCGGCGGCACAGGCAGGCAAGATCGGCATCGTCGGGGTTTCGGTCGACGACGTCGCCTGCGCTGAGGCCTGTTTGCAGGATCCACGCGTCCGCGCCATCCAGGTGCCGCTGCACCCGGGCGACACCGCCTTTGACGCCATACTTGCCGAGGCACGGGGAAAGGGCGTCGCGGTGATCGCGCGCGAGATCCTCGGTGGCCCCGCGGCGATCTCCGGGGCAAGCGACCCCCGCACCTATGCTGCCGAGCGGATCGCCGAGGTGATCCTCCGACCCGACGTTACGCTGACCCTGGTCGGCACCACCCGGCTTGCCAACCTCACGGCTTCGGTCGCAGCGGCGCGCGCGGCAACAGAATCTTCGGCCTAACGTCGCGCATAACCGTCTTGACTGGTGTTTCCGGCCGAAAAGTCGTGTAAGGCCGAGATCAGCCCAGCAGGAGTGACCCTCAGGACAATGACCCAGATCAGCCAGCTGTTTTTGTCCGGAATCCTGCTCTTGTGCTATCTCAAGATCCACGGTCTTGGCATCGCCTACGTCGGCGCACTGATGGTGAGTCTGATGGCCTTCACCCGCTACCGCGAGACCTGGGACAAGCTGTTGGTGCTGATCGGCATCTTTGTTGCCTTCGTTCTTCTGCACGCCATCCTGTCCGGCCTCACGCTGCCGTCGAACTACCGGCTTGGGCAGGACCAGACCAAGCAAATGATCTACTCGACGACGAACTTCACCATCGTCGCGACGACCCTGATGCTGGGCCGGCGCGGCGATCCCGAGGCCCGGACCAGGGCCATCCGTTACATCCTGATCGGCATGCTGGCCATCGCCGTGCTCGAGGTCTACGGCCCGCTCAAGTCGGCCATGGACGCCTTCAGGTCGCTCTATACCAGCGAGTCTAGCATTTACACCTTCGCCGAACGCGACGTGCAGCAGTACGGCATGGTGCGGCCCACCGTCTTCACCTCCGAGCCCTCGTCTCTCGGCAACTTCTTCGGTGCGCTCTGGGTCTATTTCGTGATCAGGGGGCGACGCACGCTGATCGACTTGGCGGGGTACATGCTGCTTCTTCTGGCGGCCATCTACATCATCCGGTCCCCGACGCTATTGGGCTATGCCGCAGTCGTTCCAGGCCTGCTGCTGGTACAGGCCCGGCGCGGCCTGCTGGGATATGGCTATCTGGCAGCGATCTTGGCGATCTTCCTGCTGGTGCCAAGTTACCTCTACACCCAGAAGGGCTACTTCTCGGGCACACTAAACTATTTCATGTCGACGGGCAGCTTCTTCATCCGACAAATTGCGCCGGTGCTGTCCGCCGAGGCCTCCATCTCGCTGTCACCCTTCTTCGGAGCCGGGTTCAGCTACTACGAGGTAGCCCGCGATACCACCTATCACCTGCTGTCGCTCCTCCATGGCGGCTACTACGACGACGCCTACCTGAGCGTCATGCCCGTTGGCCAATACGTGACCAACGCGGCGTGGGAATTTGTCGGGGTCTACGGACTGTTCGGCGGGATCGGCTTTGCCGCGATCCTGATGCGCCTGTTCCGTCTGGTCGGCATCGTGCATGGACCGGCGGTGATTCTGGCCACGGCCGTTCTGTGGACCAGCCATGCCGGGATAACTCTGGCTTTCACCTGGACCCCGATGATAATCATCGGGCTAGCCTTCTACCGTCCACGGATCGCAGCCGTGCAGGGGACTCGCGCGGGCGCAAGCCTTCTGCCATCACGGCCAACCGGGCCGCGGGCGCTACCGGGAGAGTAGCCTTTCGAAAAGGCCCGGCCTCGCCGCCCGGGAATAGTCCGGCGCGTCCTGCGTGCCCGGGATCGGCCCCAGCGGCGCAAAGCTGGTCGAGGGCCGGACCGCAATGCCATCGGTGCCCGCGCCCTGCACTAGTAGCGTCAACTCGTTCACGTGCTTGACGAAATCCGGCGACAGGTACTGCGGCTGTCCGTCGCGCAAATCGCGCGCCATCTCGGCGATACCCGCGAACTTATCTTGGGCGTAGACTTCGCGTCTGCGGACCCATTCGACCAGCCGCTGCTTGAAGGAGGATCGCATCTGCTGGTCGCCCTCAACGGCATGCGATTTCCAGTTCCGCGCCAAACGCACCCGCCGACCACCTATGCCGAACATCCGGCCTAGACCAGGTCGCGCGCGCAGGCTCTGGAACTTGCGGGCGCTCAGGCTGCCCTTCGAATAGCGTTCGAGGAACACTGGCGAGCGGTAGTGACGGTAGCTGTCACCGGTGAGCTCGCCCTCGTACCCGATCACTCGCATCCGGTGATCGCGCGGTGCCACAACCGAGCAGGTGATCCGTGCCGAGGCACCGCCTGCAAAGTGCAGGTTGGCGACCGAGTAGTCCGGCGTACCGGACATACCGGGCACCTCGCGCGTCTTGTCGGCGATCAGCTCGCTTGAAAAGGCGGTAACCGACACTGCCGGGCCGAGCAGCCCGCAAATCCAAACCAGGTGATAGCCCAAGTGTTCGTAGGTACAGCCCTCGTGGATCTCCTCGACCAGCGGCCAGGAGGCGCCGGTTGGGCTCTTGACGGTCTCGAACTCCATCAGATGAATCGGATTGTCGTCCAGTTCGGCGTAGACCAGAAGCGGCTTGCCAATCGCGCCGTCCTCGACCGCCTTGAACATCGTCCGCACGGTGTCGCTAAAGATGTTGCAGGGCGCCGCGTAGAGCCGCACACCATTGGCCTCGGCGATGTCGTACAGCCTCTGCGACTCCTCGACGCTCGTGGTCAACGGTTTCTCGGAGTAAACATGTTTGCCCGCCTCCAGCGCCTGCCGCGAGACCTCGAAGTGGGCGCCGATGTTGGTCAGATTTATGATCGTTTCGACCTCGGGGTCGGCCAGTAGCCCCGCGAAGCTGTCGTAGGTTGCAAAGCCGTAATGTTCTTGGACGGCCTTCATGCGGTCTGGTCGGATGTCGAAGACACCTTTGACCTCCAACTCCGGGTGGGCGCGGATTGTTCGCATGTAGATGTCAAAGACGAAGCCGCAACCGACAATGGCTATCTTCATGAATGGTGGTCCTTTCCAGGGCGTCGTGGCCAAGATCGACCCGGCCCATATCGGGCTGTAGTACAGGGGGTGTCAACCTGCGGGGTGCCGTGGGTTTGGAAGCTCTCGATGGTCTTCAGTCCCTAGGTCTGGCCCTTTTTGCGGTCGGCCTCCGTCCACATGGTGGGCTGCCAGCCCGTCATCGTGAAACAGCCGGAAAATTCCAGCTTCCGGCGGTCCAGCGTTGGGGAGCAGTGCAAATACCGCAGATATCTGATTGACAGCGGCAGAGAGGACGGGTGCCATCCTTTTGTTTTGAGCATTAGGAGACCTCCGATAGCACGCTCTTTTGCCTGCAGCGGCTCCGGCGATCGGCCTGATGCATCCGCGCTGGAGATGACGGGTTGGTTCTCAGGAGGCTTCTCAGGAGCGGGCTTGATGTCGAAAAGACAGCTCCCGAAAAAAGTAAAGACCGCCGGGGCATCTCACCCCACCCAGCGACCCTCAATGACGTCTAGACAAAAAGGGAATTTCCCTATGAAAGTAGCAACTCGCCGCGGTTTTATCAAAACCGCACCCGTCGCTGCACTGGCCGTAGCATCACCGGCAGCCGCATTCCAGGGGCCCCTCACTGAGACGTCTGGCGCGACGGATCATCACCCGACCACGGCGGGCGGCGTGAAGCTGTATTGTCAGCCGACTCAAGAGGTCAACGTCCTCGCGCTGAAATCTGAAGCAGACGCTGACGACATATCCCTCACGCTGCGCCGAGCAGCGGCGGCTTTCCCTAGCCAAATCCTGCGGCTTCCTCCGGGAAATTACACGGCCAAAACGGTGTTTGAGGTTGGAGATCTGGAAGCCTCGCTGGTCCGGGCCGATGGCGCGAACATCACTGTCGCAGCCGACATTACGTTTTTCCGCGCCGGGCACCCGAAATTTGAGGCTATCCAGAAAATATCGGCGGTGGATGGTGAGGACTATTGGGGCGGGCGGCAGACCATTACGTGCTCCGATGGCACGGCCTACACCGTGGGGGACCTTGTCCGGTGCGTGAGTGATGATAAGCAGCGATGCACGCGCCCTACGGTCGGAGCGACGGATTACCGCCGTGGATTTTACGCCTTCGTCGTATCAATATCTGGAAACATATTGACGTTGGACCGTCCTATTCCGTGGGACCTAACTACAAACCCACGTATTGGGCGACTACCGCGCAGGCGCTACCAATGGAAGGGTGGCGTAATCGGATATGAATCCGGTCATGAGGCTGACTGGCAAGGTTCTGTATGTACCATGTACGGCGTGAGTGATCTGGATATCGAGGTTGAAATTGATCACACATACACTTCGGCGATCAATGTTGTGGGGTGCATGGATGCCCGCATTCGCGCAATTGGTCGCGACCTCCGCAACGACGAGGGAAACAGCCAATATGGCTACATAGTCAATGACGGTAACTCTCAGGGAACGCGGGCGGATGTCATAGGTGGAAGGAACCGCCACGGGTACACGACCAACCAGTCTCTCATTGAGGCGGATATTGATGACCTGCACCTGTACGGCGCGACCTTCGGCGCTCTGGTGACCGGGCAGGTGAATGGTGATACGCAGGCTGGATTTGATACTCATCACGGCTCGGAACACTGCACATTCATGGGCTGCGTTGTCAGCGGTGGAACAACTGGCGGCGGCCAATTTGTGATCCGTGGCATTGCCCATCGGCTGGTAAGCCCACAAGCCTACAATGGCAAAGAGGGGATATTGATTTTTACCGAGGATGGCGTCACCGAGCCATCCTCAGTAAGTATTGAGGGTGCTCATGTCGATGTAGACCGTTACGCAATTTATTCTTGGGGCAAGGTCGATGTGGAGATCCGCGGTGGATCGTTCCGGTCGCGGAAATACGGCCGCGTCGTCTCAGGTATCGCCGGGGCGCTGAAGCTCAGAGGGGCCATAGATATAAGGCCTGGCCCCCCATCAGAAGCTGACTACTCACGGGCGTTCAATCTCAACGACTGTGCAGTTGATGCACGCAGTTCCAAGGTGGTTTTCGATCTGCAGGACGTAGATGTTGCTACCATCAACTATGGAGCTATTCAGGGGGATGGAGATACCGCGTGCAGCTGGATCGGGGGTGAAGTCCGGACAATTAATGATGACGCGCTGAGCACCGTGTTTTACAAGGTGCCAGCGTCGACTGCGACCTTCTCTTTCGCACCAGATGAAATCGTGACCGAGAAGTTGGGAGTGGACCCGACCACCAACATGATAACCGGGGCCGGCGGCGTTGGTTTTTCCGGCCCGGTAAAATGGCGCACAGAGGATGGTGCAGGGCGGTCTGCATACATGACACGGCAGCTGGCAGCGGATGACGAGCAGATCAATCTGCTTTGGCGCGGTGACCCGATGATTGTCTGCGTATTGAGCGCGACAGGAGCCGCACGCGTAATGGGAGCGATGCCGGATGGCATTATCGTCGGACAGGAGATCCTCCTGCGGGTGCCTGCTGCGTCATGGGACGTTACGGTCAAGCACGGCACAGCGACCTACAATGCTGACCTTGGCGGCGCTGACATAGTTCTGAGTGCTGGTGACAGTCTACGCCTCATCTGGGATGGGTCAGACTGGCTCAGGGTATAGACATGGACACCCCCGGAAACCTCTGGATGACCAGCTTGCAGAGATCTCAGCGGGTGGAAATCCGCTTGAGACGCTTCTGTAACGGGGCGTCCTATGTCAACTGAGAACTGAGCCAAGGCATCGCGGTATGAGATTGTCATACGGCGGCCTAGGCAGGTAGCCCTCGCCGCCGCAAATCACAACCCCA
This sequence comes from Alloyangia pacifica, assembly GCF_003111685.1. Lineage (NCBI taxonomy): Bacteria > Pseudomonadati > Pseudomonadota > Alphaproteobacteria > Rhodobacterales > Roseobacteraceae > Alloyangia > Alloyangia pacifica. The sequence goes on from NZ_CP022194.1 coordinate 47,967, forward strand.
TCTGAAAGCCGTCGCGCAGCGACTGCGCGACGGCGGAAAACCGCACAAGATCATCATCACTGCGGTCGCACGAAAGCTCCTGAATATCACTAACGCTCTATGCAAAGCGCGCAAACCATGGGGCCTTCAAGGCGCCTGACGGATACAGTTGCTAGGCGGAGTGCTTTGCGGGGCCGTGCGGGCTCAGTCAATTAGTTCAGTTGCGCCGCCGTCGAGGTGATCAGCGACGGGGTGATCTGCGTCACCACGCGGCTCCAGCGGGTCACCGGCTGCTCTGCCACGAAGACCACGTCGTTGGGGCGCAGCTCGAAGCGCGTCGCCAGCAGGAAGTTGGCGGCGTTGCGCCCGTCAAGATGCCAGGCGGTCAGCGCGCCGAACTCGCGAGGGTCGGGCGAGCCGCGCAGCACGTAGATCTCCGCCACGTTACCGGTGCGAGTCGGCACGCCGTCGTTGGAATAGAGCGCGTCGGCCAGCGTCGCGGTGCGGCCGAAGGGCAGCGGGTAGCGCGCCTGCTTGTTCACTTCGCCGGTCAGGTAGACGTAGTCGCGATCGACGGAGTCGAGCTCGAGCCGGGTCATGTAGTTCTCGCGCTCTTCGGCCAGCGCGCCGCGGCGGATGTTCACCTCGGCGTTCAGCTCGTTGAGCGCGGCGATGCGCGCGTCCTGGCGGAACTCGGCGAGGCGGATGCGCTCCTCGAAATAGGCCTGCGCCCGGTCGAGCGTGTATTCGGTGTCGACGAAGACCGCGTCGCCGTCGGTCAGCTGCACCCGCGACAGGCGGCTGCTCGAGTAGAGCTCGCGCAGCGGGATCTGGTAGATCGTGCCGTCACGGTAGATGCGCACCGAGGCGTAATCCAGATCCTCGGCGGTGATCCCGCCCGCCGCCGCCAGCGCCTCGTCGAGGTAGAGCGGGGTGAGGGTGATCGGCGCTACAGCCGGCTGCGCCACAGCGCCACCGATCGAGACCTTCTTGGAGTTGAACTCGGCGACCTCGAGGCTGAAGGTCGGGTCGATCTGGTTCTCCACGAGGCGCTGGAACAGGCGGTTCTCGGCTTCCTCGAGGGTGGTGCCAGCGACTTGCACGCGGCCAACGTTGGGGATGGCGATCGCGCCGTCATCCTGCACCGTGTAGCCTTGGCGCGAATTCGAGGCGGCCAGCAGCCCGGTCAGCTGCTCGACGGTCGAGCCGGTCTGCGGCGTGGCCAGCAGCAGCACGTCGCCGACGCCGATCGTGTAGGGTGCCTCAGGCACTGCAGGCGGCACCCGGGTCTCGAGCATGTCAGGGCGCGGCTGGTAATCCACCACCGGGTCGGGCACCGCCCCGGCGCCGCGCTGGGTGCTGCCGCCACCGGCATTGGCAAAGAAGACCGCCGGCAGCTGCTTAGGACTGTATCCCGAGCGGTTCGCCGCCAGCACGGTTTCCGGGGTGATCGCCAGCACCCGTACTTTCGAGGCGCTGGCGCTCATCGGGTTCACCGACGGCGATTGGTAGGCGACGCCGCAGCCACCCAGCATCAGAAGGCCGGTCACGGCCAGGCTGCTCAAGGCCTTTTTGCCCATGTTCTTCCTCGTGAAGATTGTGTTCTGGCGGGGTCAGGCCCCTTGCGCGCAGATTAGATGGATTTGTTCCGACAGGCCATGCAGGAGCCCATGAAAAAGGCGGACCCTGCAAAGGTCCGCCCGATTTCTTCTCAACCTGTGGCGGAATTGACGAGCCACCGGTCAGGCGACTCAGTTCGTGCCCGAGGTTCCGGTCGTGGTCGTGGTGCCGGGCTTGCCCTTGCCCTTGTCACCGCCGGAGGCCACGGCTGCGATCCCGCCCACGGCCAGCGTGCCGAGGCCCGCGGCCAGAAGAGTGCCCGAGATGCCGGCAAAGCCCGCGGCACCCAGGCCGGCAAGCCCGACGCCACCGCCAACGCCCGCACCGACGCCAGCCCCGGCGCCCACGCCGGCCCCTACGCCACCGCCGGCACCCGCGCCGCCGCCGCCAAGACCCGCGGTCTGCGCGTTACCGGCAGCACCGCCGCCTTGCGCAGCCGCACCGCCAGCGCCGAGGCCCTGGGCACTCGCAAACGAGGTAAACGCGAGAAAGCAGGCCGCTGAAAGCCCCGTCATGGTCTTCATGGTCATCGCTCTTCTCCTAAAGAAACGTACGGTCCCAAAGAAACTTATTGGCAGCGTTAGCAAATTCGTTCTGCCGAGGCAATTTCAATGACGCGGGAGCAGGTGAATTGTCATCCTGCCGCCACCTTCCCTGCCTCGAGATCAGTAATCTGCCCAATTACTCAGCCGCTCGTAGGTCAGATGGCCAACTGCCGGGCCGACCCATTGTTCCGAGCGCACGACATCCCCGGAGCCGGCGATCCAGTAACGATTCTCGAAACTCTCCTGCGGGCCGGTGCAGTTCTCGTCGACCCGGGTGACCTCGAGCTGGCCGAAATAGGCCGCGGCGACATCCGGGGCGCGGCTGTAGTCGCAGATATAGGCATGCACCACGAGGTGGTTCTCGCCATCGAGATAGCGGTGGATGCGCTCAGCCGGGCCGGGCGCCCCGGCCAGCGCCGCGCGCACGTCGCGCACATCCGCCGAAATGAGGTCCCCCCCAGCGGCCCGCGTCGCGATCAGCACGCCGCCCTGCAGCACGATCGCCTCGTTCGAGGGTGAGAGCCAGGAGGTGCTGTCGCCGTTCCGCGTGTCCTCGACGAAGACCACCTGAGTGCCGCGCTGAGGAAGGGTCGCGAAAAGCACCGGCCGGCCCGCGGCCGCCACCATCTGCGGGGTGATCTGCCCGCGGACGTCCTGCTGCGGCTTGCCGAGCTCCGCGACCTCCGCGCCGAGATCGGCAAAATAGCGAACCATGTTCAGATCGCTGCCGCAGCCGGCGAGCAGCGCGAGGGCAAGCCCGGTGAAAAGCGCGCGCATCTTCATCGCCAGAACCGTCCCCATTGTGACTGCAGCTCGGGCTGCTGATACTGCCGCACCTGCTGGTAGAGCCGGGTGCCGACGTCGACCCGTGCGCCGCCGTCGCGCAGCACCGGGCGCAGCGCCCGTGAAACCGCGACCTCCGAGCGCTCGCCGGTGATCGCCGAGAGCGGCACGTAGAAGCGGATGCCCTTGTCGAAGGAGCCCTCGCCGAAATCGTCGAAGGAGACATCGGTGAAGGTGGCAAAGGCGCCGATGGTGATGCCGTTGTCAAATTCCCGATCGACGCCGAATGTGGCGCCCCAGTCCTTGGCGAGATAGCGCCCCGCATCGACCTGGTAGTGGAAGTTGTTCGGCGCCTTGTAATAGGCCGAGGCATGGCCGGTCACCACGCCGTAGTCCAGGAAGCCGAAGCCCTGCTCGTATTCGCGCTGCTGCGCGTAGTTCACCTCGAGCCCGAGGCCGAGGCGGCTGTCCACCGGCTTCCAGAGGATCTCGCCCGAGATACCGCCGTACATCGGCTCGAAGTAGCCCGCGGTGACCCGCGCGAAGACATCCTGCCCGGGGCGGAAATACTGCGTCGCCGTCAGGTAGTTGAGCGTCGGATCGTCGGTTTCCTGGTAGAGCGTGTTGTCGGTGCGCACATGCGGCAGGATCGAGTTGGAGGGCCGGACGCCGGCGCTGTTGGAGGTCAGCTTCTGGCGCACCGCCCCTTCCAGCACGAGGCCCGGCAGCGGCTCGAGGCTGCCGCGCAGCTGCGCGCCCAAAGTCAGGGTGATCGGCTGGCGCGGGTCGAAATAGGAGGAGCTGAGATAGGGCGCCAGCGACCACTCGTATTTCGGGAAGGCGCCCTGCGGCACGATCTGCCCGGCGCGCGCGGGCAGGGCATCCTCGACCTCGGCGCGGGCGTAGCTCTGCCAGGCGCCGTCGGGGGCGTATTCGAGCTCCTCGAGATCGCTGCGGTTTAGCACGACCCGGCTCACCGGCAGGCCGGTGCCGGTGACGAGGGTGATCTCGAAGCGCTCCACCGAGGCGGGCATGAGCTGGCTCATGATCCGCGCGACCCGGCCCACCGCCTGCGCCTCCGACGGCTGCGCGCCGGCACGCACCTCCGCCCGCGCCACACGCGCCTCGACGCCGAAGCGCTCGAGTTCCATGTCGTCCGCCTCGAGCAGGCCCTTGAGGGTGGTCCGGAGGATCTCCGGGGCATCCGGCTGCTGCGTCCAGCCGAGATCCGAGGCGCTCTGCGCCGGGCGCAGGAAGACGGGCTTGGGCGCCGGGCCGACACCGCCAGGATAGCGGGTGGGAGTCTTGGGGTTGAACGTGTAGCTGAGCTGGGCGGCGAGGGTAGAGCCGTAGAGATAGGCGCCGCTCAGGTCGAGGCTGTCTGTCAGGCGGTAGCTGAAGCCGAGGTTGATGGGGGAGTTATGCTCGAAGCCGATGCGCTCAGCCTCAGCTTGGTAAGCATCCGACGAATATTCGGCGGACAAAACCAGTTTTCCACTGACCGCGTATTGCAAGCCGCCGAAGAACGCCGCGTCACCTCTAAACCACTGACCTGTATCAAGCTTTCCGGTTTGCTCGATACCTGTTTCTCCTTCAGGGCGGCTCTCAAGACTTTTCTTGAAAAGCCCTAAAGGGTTTGTGAAGCCATTATAGCTGCCGAAACGTCCCCAACCGATCCCGCCTGTAGCTCGCAAACGGCCAAAAGTTTTTGTCGCTACTATATATTCACCTGCGTAGATGCCTGTCCCACCAAAGTCCTGAAGCCCTACAGTTACTGCAGGAGTGTGCCGGCTTTCTTCAGCGAGCAAATAGCTTAGATCGAAACTACGGTCGTAGTACTGATCCTGAGAGCCGAAAGCCTCGATATTCACATACCGAAACACCCCCGACAGCCGCGGCGTGATCTGGAAGTGCAGCGTGCCGCGAATGGTGTCCTCGAAGGCTCCGACCGACAGGCTCAGGTCCGCGTCCCGCATCGGGTGCGCCGTCGGCATGTCCAGAATCCCGGGCACACCCATGTAGTTGAGCGTCGGGCGCGACCAGGGAGCCTCCTGCGGGATGGCCGGGCCAGCGACGAGGGCCAATCCCAGCCCCGCGCACAGTCCCATGCTCAGCGGCGCCGCGCCCCTGGGTGTCCGGCTGCGTCGCAACCCATGTGTCGGACCTGGCATTCGGGAACTCCGCCTCTGTCAGAGCGTCCCCGGCCCTGTGCCCGGGAGGGGGCACGCGGCCGCTGCCCGAGATCCGGGGCGCTCCATTCTTGTGTTGCGCGCACCATCGCCGCGTTGCGCGGAAAGTTCAAACACTCAGCCCGGCAAGGCGCTGCGGCGCAGCAGGCGACCGTGTCCGGAATCCCACAAGACGCGGTCCAGACCCGCCGGCCTGCATGGAAATTCCGCAACGCCGCGCGGCTCCGGCGATTTTTCGCCCGAGCGGTCGCCCCTGACACAGGGCTGACAAGCGCAGCGCACCGGTCAGCCCCCCTGCCCCGCGCACCCCAGCCAGACCGCGCTTGCCAGCATCCGCCGTACCACGCCGGGCTGGCCGCTCACCCCCATCCGTGCGAAGATCTGCTTGGAGCAGCTGCGCGCGGTCTCCAGGGTCCAGCCCAGCTCCTGCGCCGCCTCCGAAAGGCTCAGCCCGTCGCAGAGGCAGGCCGCGAGCCTGGCCTCGCTTCGGCTGAGGCCGAAAGCGGCACAGAGCTGCGCCAGGGGCAGCGCCCGGGCCGAGAGGGCATGGCGCACCCGGCCGACCAGCAGTGGCTCGCCCGCCGGGGCCTCGCGCCCGAGCATCAGCTCGACCCGCGGCGTGCGTGACAGCAGCACCGGCAGGGCCGCCCCCTCCGCCGCCTTCGCCAGCGCCAAGCGCAGCGCCGCCGCCTCGGGCTCGGGCAGGGGCAGCCGTCCGTCGGCGCGCAGCGGCAGGCCCATCGCCTCGAGCCGCTCCGTCAGACCCTCGGCGAGGGCGGTCACCTGCCCGGCGGGGGAGAAGAGCAGCCAGCCCGCGCCGAGATCGCCGGCCAACCCGCGGTCGAGCGCCGCCCGGGCGCGCGCCTGCTGCAGCTGCCGCCAGCCCCCCATGGCGAGGCCGAGATAGGGGGTGAGATTGGCCAGCTGCAGGCCGTCGACGGCGCGGAAATCCTCGCCGCGGCGGCGCAGGGCCAGCAGGACGCGGGCGCCCGGGGTGCCGCCAGACCCACCCGCCCCGCCGCGACCGAGGCGCCAGCGCAGGGCGCGCAGGGGCAGCGCCTCGCCTTGCCCCGCCGGCTCCCCCGCCCCCGGCTCCGGCAGGTCGACCTGCGAATAGACCCGGCCGCTGCGCATGCGCTCGACCACGCTCTCGGGCGGGCCTTCCCAGGCCGGGCCGATGTGCCAGCCCGACACCGGGCTGCCGGGCCAGAAAAGCCGCAAGAGCGCGCTCTCGGCCTGCGTGGCAGCGGCGAGCCGGGCGAGGAAATGCTGCCAGAGGCCCTCTTCACTCTCCCCGGCCTCTGCCCCCGATGTGCCCATGGATGCGGCAAAGAGCGCCGCGAGGATCTCGGTTTCGCCCGACATGTCCTGCCTTCTCGCCAGATACCCCCCATATGGGAGATTTTTCGCATCCGCAGCAAGGGTAGATGAGGCCTTCAGTACAGTTCCGACCAGAGGCCCCCCGATGGACACCAAGACCCTCACCCACCTGCAGCGCCTGGAAGCCGAAAGCATTCACATCCTGCGCGAGGTCGTCGCCGAGGCCGAGAACCCGGTCATGCTCTACAGCGTCGGCAAGGACAGCGCCGTCATGCTGCACCTGGCGAAAAAGGCCTTCTACCCCTCCCCGCCGCCCTTCCCGCTGCTGCATGTGGACACCACCTGGAAGTTCCAGGACATGTACAAGCTGCGCGACAAGGCCGCCGCCGACGCGGGCATGGAGCTGCTGGTCTACCAGAACCCCGAGGCGAAAGAGCGCGGCATCAACCCCTTCGACCACGGCGGTCTGCACACCGACATGTGGAAGACCGAAGGGCTGAAGCAGGCGCTCGACAAGTATGGCTTCGACGTGGCCTTCGGCGGCGCCCGCCGCGACGAGGAGAAATCCCGCGCCAAGGAGCGCGTCTTCTCCTTCCGCTCGGCCAACCACCGCTGGGATCCGAAGAACCAGCGCCCGGAACTCTGGCGGCTCTACAACGCCCGCAAGACCAAGGGCGAGAGCGTGCGGGTCTTCCCGATCTCCAACTGGACCGAACTCGACATCTGGCAGTACATCCACCTCGAGAACATCGAGATCGTGCCGCTCTATTTCTCGCAGCCGCGCCCGACGGTGGAACGCGACGGGCTGCTGCTGATGGTCGACGACGACCGCTTCCCGCTGAAGGACGGCGAAGAGCCGGTCATGCGCTCGATCCGCTTCCGCACGCTCGGCTGCTACCCGCTGACCGGCGCCGTGGAGAGCGAGGCGCAGACCCTGCCTGAGGTCATCCAGGAGATGCTGCTGACCACCACCTCGGAACGCCAGGGCCGGGCGATCGACCACGATCAGGCCGCCTCGATGGAGAAGAAGAAGCAGGAAGGCTATTTCTGAGCGCCGCGACAGCGCCGCGCCACCCTCCCCTTCCAGCCCCAGTTTTCAGGGACACGCCATGACCACCCAGGACCCCATCTACAAGACCGACGCGCTGATCGCCGAGGACATCGATGCCTATCTCGAGGCGCACCAGCACAAGACCATGCTGCGCTTCATCACCTGCGGCTCCGTCGATGACGGCAAGTCGACGCTGATCGGCCGCCTGCTCTACGACAGCAAGATGATCTTCGAGGACCAGCTCGCCGCGCTGGAATCCGACTCCAAGCGCTCGGGCACGCAAGGCGAAGAGATCGACTTCGCACTGCTCGTCGACGGGCTCGCCGCCGAGCGCGAGCAGGGCATCACCATCGACGTCGCCTACCGCTTCTTCGCCACCGAAAAGCGCAAGTTCATCGTCGCCGACACCCCCGGCCACGAGCAGTACACCCGCAACATGGTGACCGGCGCCTCGACCGCCGATCTCGCGGTGATCCTGATCGACGCGCGCAAGGGCGTGCTGACCCAGACCCGCCGCCACAGCTACATCGTCAACATGCTCGGCATCCGCCACGTGGTGCTGGCGGTCAACAAGATGGATCTGGTCGGCTACGAGCAGGAGACCTTCGAGCGCATCGTCGCCGACTACCGCGCCTTCGCCGAGAGCATCGGCATCGAGAGCTTCACCGCCATGCCGATCTCGGGCTTCAAGGGCGACAACATCACCGGCCCGAGCGAGAACACCCCCTGGTACGACGGCCCGGCGCTGCTGCCGCTGCTGGAAGAGGTCGAGGTCGAGGACACCCGCGACCAGGCCGGCCCGTTCCGCATGCAGGTGCAATGGGTGAACCGCCCCAACCTCGACTTCCGCGGCTTTGCCGGGATGATCGCCTCGGGCCAGCTGCGCCCGGGCGATCCGGTGCGGGTGCTGGCCTCGGGCAAGACCTCGACGGTGGCGCGCATCGTCAGCATGGACGGCGACAAGGATCTGGCGGTGGCCGGCGAGTCGGTCACCATCACCCTCGCCGACGAGATCGACTGCTCGCGCGGCCAGGTGATCGTCGCGGCGCAGGCGCCGCTCGAGGTCGCCGACCAGTTCGAGAGCACGATCGTCTGGATGGACGAAAGCGAGCTGGTGCCGGGCCGCGCCTACTGGCTGAAGATCGGCACCCAGACCGTTTCGGCCACCGTCGCCGAGCCCAAGTACGAGGTGAACGTCAACACCCAGGAGCACCTCGCGAGCAAGACGCTCGATCTCAACGCCATCGGCGTGGCCAATATCACCACCGACCGCGAGATCCCCTTTGCCCCCTACGCCGAGAACCGCGACCTCGGCGGCTTCATCCTGATCGACAAGCTGACCAACCACACGGTCGCCGCGGGGCTGCTGCATTTCGCGCTGCGCCGGGCGCAGAACGTGCATTGGCAGGCCACCGACATCGGCCGTGAGCACCACGCCTCGATGAAGCACCAGAAGCCCGCCGTGCTCTGGCTCACCGGCCTCTCGGGCTCGGGCAAGTCGACCATCGCCAATATCGTCGAGAAGAAGCTGGCGCGGATGAACCGCCACACCTTCCTTCTGGACGGCGACAACGTGCGCCATGGGCTCAACAAGGACCTCGGCTTCACCGAGGCCGACCGGGTGGAAAACATCCGCCGCGTCGGCGAGGTGGCCAAGCTGATGACCGACGCGGGTCTCATCGTGATCACCGCCTTTATCTCGCCGTTCCGCTCGGAGCGCGACATGGTGCGCGGCATGATGCAGCCGGGCGAATTCGTCGAGGTCTTCGTCGACACGCCGCTCGAGGTGGCCGAGGGCCGCGACGTGAAGGGTCTCTACGCCAAGGCCCGCGCGGGCCAGCTGAAGAACTTCACCGGCATCGACAGCCCCTACGAGCACCCGGAATCGCCGGAGCTGCGCATCGACACCACCGAGATGACGCCCGAGGAAGCCGCGGACCTGATCATCGCGCGGCTGATCCCGTAAGGGAGAGGCTCGCTGAAATACGAAAGGCCCCGGCGCAGCGCCGGGGCCTTTTTGCATGGCACGCCGGGCCCCTGCCCGGCGTGATCACGGATCCGTGCGAGGCCTGGTGGAAACTTTTCTCGGCAACCTTCCGTGTCTCCTCCGGTGCGACCACTGATGAGAGAGGAGATCACCAATGGCCCACCTGGCGCCTTCCTACCGGTCCTTCGAGACCTTCCTGTCCGGGGCTGATGCCTTCTGGACCGTCGACTTCACCGCCCTGAACAGCTCCGGCGTCAAGGCCTCCGCGGTCCTTACCATGGCCACCGAGGAGGATGGCAGCGCCTATCTCAACGTGGCCATCGCGGCCAGCGGGATGACCCCGTCGCAGACCCATGCGCAGCATATCCACGGGCTCTTCGACGAGGGCGGCAACCCGATCGACTCGACCGCCCCCACGCTGGCCGATGACGCCGATGCCGACGGCATGGTCGAGGTGATCGAGGGGCTCGGCCAATACGGCGACGTGCTGCTGCCGCTGGTCTCGGCCGCGGATGGCGCCATGCCCATGGCCGACAGCAGCGGCATGCTGGCCTTCGTCCAGAGCTACGACTTGGGCAATGACGAGAATTTCTTCAGCCCGGTGTCGATGACCGATTACACCGCCGAGGATCTCATGCCGCTGACCCTGCGCGAGATCGTGCTGCACGGGGTGCAGGTGCCTGACGGCATCGGCGAAGGCACCGGCGGCGAGGTCGACGGCGGCACCAACGGCTATACCGGCATCCTGCCCGCCGCCGCCGGCGACATCGAGAGCGCCAGCTTCGAGGAGGCCATGGCGCTCTTCGCCGCGCAGCGCGCCATGACCTCGGGGCGCATCACCCTGACCGAGGGCGACGACAGCTTCAACGCCGGCCCCGGCGATGACTTCATCGACGCCCGCGGCGGCAACGACAGCATCGCCGCCGGTGCCGACAATGACACGGTCTCGGGCGGCACCGGCCGCGACGTGCTGCATGGCGGCGCGGGAGAGGACCTCGTCGATGCCTCGGTCGAGGACGACAACTTGGCCGATGCCGCCGATGGCGGTGCCGCGGGCGGGCTGATGCTCTCGGACTACGACAACGGCCTCGCCGGGGGCGCGGGCAATGACGTGATCCGCGGCCGCGCCGGGGACGACATCCTCACCGGGGACGACGACAGCCGCGTCGCTGACGCGCTTGGCCTGACCTTCGACGCCAGCGCCGACGGCTCCGACACGATCTACGGCGGCGCCGGCAACGACGAGATCCACACCGGCAGCTGGGCCGACGGCGACCAGGGCCTGGTCAATGCCTCGACCGGCATGATGGCCGACTGGGCCTCGGGCGGCATGGGCAACGACATCCTGCGCGGCGCGGGCGGCAATGACACGCTCTACGGCGACCAGGGCGCGGACAACATCGGCGGCGGCGGCGGCGATGACATGATCTACGGCGATTTCGCCACCACGGGCAGCGCCGAGGTGGAAAGCGGTCAGATCATCCGCCTCTACCAGGCCGCCTTCGACCGCGCCCCCGACGCGGGGGGCTTCTACAACTGGACCGAACGGCTGGAGACCGGCGAGCTCTCGCTCGGGCAGGTGGCCTCGGGCTTCACCGGCAGCGCCGAGTTCACCCGCGACTACGGCGGGCTGGACAATGCCGCCTATGTCGACGCGCTCTACATGAACGTTCTGGACCGCGGCGCCGACGCGCAGGGTCTGGCGAACTGGACCGCCCGTCTCGACGGCGGCATGAGCCGGGCCGAGGTGCTGCTCGGCTTCTCCGAAAGCCCCGAGTTCCGCATGTCGATGGCCGATGACATCACCGACTGGGTGATGGAGCAGGGCACCGACGACGTGCTGATGGGCGATGGCGGGGCAAACACGCTCTCGGGCGGGCTGCTCTCGGACCGCTTCGTCTTTGGCGCCGAGGCCGGCAGCAGCCATGATGTGACCGATCTCGAGAGCTGGGACATGCTCGACTTCAGCGCCTTCGGCTACGGCAGCGCGGAGGCGGCCATGGAGCAGATGACCGAGGTCGGCGACGATCTGGTCTTCATGGATCAGGACGTCACGGTCACGCTGCACGACACGGCGATGGCCGATCTGAACGCCGGTATGGTGCTGGTCTGAGGCGGCGGGCCCTCCGGCCCAGCTCACCCCCCTCAATCCTCCAAGGGATCGCGGCCCCGCCGCGGTCCCTTTTTCATGCCCGGCGTGGTGAAAAGCACCAGAGAGTTCTGCCCTTTTCGTCAGAGGCACTGCCTCTGGCCGGACTCCCCATGGAGACGCGGCCCCTCGCTGCCCCTGGCGCGAGTGTCCACAGTGCGGACCACAGCGGCACTGCGCTGCGGCTCCGCCAACGACAGCTTCTGGAGTCCGCCAAAAGACGACGCACGACCCACATAGAAAAATCAGGTTAAAAACTCGACTTAGAGGGCAGCTCCACAACGCCCATCTTCAATCGCGTAGGCTTCCAATACGTATCGGCCCACCACGCCTCCTGAAACTATGCGGACTGCGATGAATTCCGGTTCTTCGATGTCTGTCTGCTGCTGCACAAATGGAATGACAAACGGCGCATAGTGATTGCAAAGCCCCAGCAAAAGATCATCCAAGTTGCCACCGCCGAACAAACCTTCTGGGACTGGATCAGGTTGTATGCGCATCTCAATGCCCTTGCCGTGAGACGCGTGGTCCAAGACACCAGTATCAACCAACTTCCACTCAATATCCTGCGCTGAGGCGTTCGAGGCAGCCAGAACCAATATGCTTGCTAGAACTCTACCGATCTTCATTGGAAACCCTTCTGGTGTAAGCTACTTAGACTTCCCTGTTTAGCCACCTTGCGGTCATTGAAGCAACGCGCAGTATCCGTAGCTGTGGGCTTCCCGTGTTGCCGTTCGCCGCGCGCTGCGCGAACGGCAGTGACCTGCCCCGAATCCCTGAAACAGATCGCCATGTGGTCAAAATGGCCGCAGCCCCCCGGAAATGCCGAAGCCTCCCAGCCCTTGCTTGACCGGTGCGGGAGCGGCTTCGCATAGTTGGGGTCAGGGAGCGGCCCCGAATGTTCTGGCAGCGCCGGGGCCGGGCAGAGCAGGCAGGGAAGACAAAAGATGAAAATCGTGATGACCGCAGAAGAGATCGCTCTGCTCGAGAATTTCATGCGCCAGAGCCAGAGCTACTTCGAGTTCGGCATGGGCGGCAGCACCTGCCTCGCGGCCCGCACCGTGCAGCGGCGGATCTCGGCGATCGACAGCGACCTGCAATGGGTGGAGAACGTGCGCAGCGCGATCGGCGCCGCGGCCCCGGCGGACAAGGAGATCGTCCTGAACCAGGTCGACATCGGCCGCACCGGTGAATGGGGCACCCCCATCGGGCGCGAGTCCGAGGACAAGTTCCCCGCCTATTCCAAGGCCATCCTCGCGCAGCCCGACGATGTCGATCTCTGCCTGGTCGACGGGCGCTTCCGGGTGTCATGCTTTCTCACCAGCCTGCTGCACCTGCGTCCGGATGCGGTGCTGGCCATCCATGACTACATCCGGCCCGAGTACTTCGAGATCGAGAGCTTTGCCCGGCCGATTGCCGGCGTCGACACGCTGAAGCTCTTCGTCCGCCGGGCAGACGCGGACCTCGCGGCGCTGCAGAGCCGCGCCGAGGCAACCCGGCTCGATCCGCGCTAGGCGCGGCCGGCCCCGGCGTCATCCGCGGGACAGGCGCTTTGCCTCTTCGTAGATCACCCGGTCGAGCCGCGTCAGCCGATCGAGCTCGGCGTCGATCTCGGGGGTGATCGCCTCGCGCACCACCTCTTCCATGTCCGGCAGGGCGCCATAGCTGCGCGACGAGCGGGCCCAGGGCAGCTCCTCGGGCATGGCGAGCCCGAGCCGGGCGCTCACCCGGCGGAAGAGCCCCGGCATGTCCTCGGTGATGCCCACCGTGTCGAACTCCGCCAGGTGGCTCAGCGCCGCGCTGAGCGCCTCCTCGTCGCTCAACCGCATCTCGCCGCGGGGGCCGACCCAATGCCGGCCAAGCAAGCTGCGGGCATAATAGTTGTCGGTGTCCGAGGGCAGCCCGCCGGTGCGGTGGCGCAGGAACTCCAGCAGCCCCAACTCCTTGGCCCTCCGCGGGCCGTGCAGGCCGCGCTCTTCGATCACCCGCCAGGAATGCGCCCGCCAAAAATAGTAGAGCGACAGGATCCGCGCCTTGGGCTCGCGCAGCAAGGTGATCGCGTAGCGCGGCGCCGGGATTAGCCGGAAGCGCTCGTAATCCATGTGCGCCGAGACATAGCGGTAGGCCGCCAGCTGCGCTGGATCGAGCCGGTCGAGGTTGCGCAGCCGCTCGGGGCAGATCGTCTCGCGCAGGAAGTGCGGTACCAGGAAATCGTGCAGCGAGGTGCCGCCGGTCTTCGGGAAGTGGAACAGCACCACCCGCTCGCGGATCGGCTCGGGCGGGCGCGGCGCCCCCCTGCCCCGGCCGAGCAGCCGTCCGGCCTTGTTTCGCAGCGAAACAATTCTGTCGAAGGTCAGCATCTCTTCACCTTCACCGTTGCGCCTTCACCCAGCCAAGGAAGGCGGCGTCGGCATTGCCGAGGCGCGGGCGGCCGGTCTCTTCCCACCAGCCGCGCCAGCGGGCGGCGAGCGCGTGGACGTCGGCGCCGGGACGCAGGGCGCGGGCGGCCTCGAAGGCATCCTCCGACAGATGCGGTCCGGTGGTGGTGGCCGCGCGAGTGGCGCGCAGGCGCTCGATGACGATGAGGTCGCCCGGCAGCTCGCGCAGCACGTAGTCCGGCAGCGTCGCCTCGGCGATCATCTTGCGCAGCGCGGCGCGGAACACCCGCAGCGGCGCGGCGGAGCCGGACTTCTTGTGCAATGTGCCGACCGAGACCTGCCAGCTCGCCTGCTTGCCGCAATGCTTGCGCGCCAGCTCGTAGAGGCGCCGCTCGAGCGGCTTGCGCAGGCGGAAGTAGTCGCGGCTGAGGGTCAGTACCGATTTTGCCAGCACCGCGCGGAACAGCCATTCCGAGAGCGTCACCGTCACCGAGATCATCCGCCCGCCGCGCGAGCGGCGCACGATCTCCCAGCTCTCGATGAGGCCGAAGCCGCGGGTGGTCTCGAGGCCGCCGGTGGTCATGTTGGTGGTGATGCGGGTGCCGGCGAGCCGCTCGAAGGCGTCCTTGAGCCGGGTGTAGCCGTCGCCCGAGGTGTCGCGATTGGTGGCGACCAGCAGGTCATGCGCCTTGAGCTGCAGCGTGCGCGAGACCTCGCGGCCGGCGTTCAACGCCGCCATCAGCTGGCTGACGCAGTAGATGAGGATGTCCTTGTCGTGGATCGTGGCGCGGCCCTTGACCGAGGGGATGACGTCGATCTGCGTGCCGTTGTGCGCGTAGCTCAGCAGCCGCCGGTCGGGCCGAGTCGAGAGCGAGAAGATCGGGTGCTCCATCGAGCCGAGATCGTCCTTGGGCGCGGCATCGAAGATGTCACAGACGAAGAAGTCGGCGGTCGGATGACGGTCGGGCAGCAGCCCGCCGCCGGAGTGGTCCGCCCCCTGCGCGGGAGGCTGTGTCGCTGCGCTCATCGTCTCGTCCTGCCTGCCCGGCCCCCGGTTTTTCGCGGCGGATCTGCGCCCGCCCGCTTTCGGGGTTTCAGTGACGCTCAGCCTAGTTTTATCCACAGTCCCCGTCCAGCCCGAGTTCGGGGGATCGGAGTCGCTTTGCCGTGGGTTCAGAGTCGGCTCAACGTGGGTTCAGAGTCGGAGCTGCGCGCAGCGATGCATTTTTGCCTTTCAGTATCAGGTGCTTAGAAAAGCACTTCCAAGACCGTAACGTATAAACTAACAAAAAATAACAACACCGCAGAAAAGGGCTGCCCTGGCTCGCAGCAATCTGCCCTCTCCCAAAGCCGCGAATTTGCTGAGAAAATCTGTAGATGTGCAGCTTTTGCTTTCATGTGCGCAGTTTTTCGTTATCCTGCAAAAAACGCCACACATAAAGGCCGAGCAGGGACATGAAAGCCGAGATCAAGACCGAGCTCCCCCCCTATTTCAACATCGATCCCGATGCCGCGCTGAGCGCCCTCGGCGGGCCCTTCGAGACCTCCGGGTTCTCCGCCATCGCCCAGGCCTGCGAGGCGGGCCGGGGCGATCTTGCCGGGCGCGGTCTCGAGGAGAACGGCGGCCGCAGCTTGCGGCTCTTCTCGACCTGGGAGATCACCCGCTATCTCATCCCCGTCGCCATGGGGCATTTCCGCCGGGTGCTGAAGCAGAATCCCGAGCTGCCGCAGGGCCGCTCCGAGACCGAGGGCGGCGCCAAGTGGTTCACCTTCGAGGAGGTGCTGCGGCTGCGCGCGCATTTTGCCGCCGGCGGATCGAAGACCAAGAACTACCTGCCCTGGCGCCCCGAGGGGCTGCCCGCCAAGATGGTCGCCGTGGCGAACTTCAAGGGCGGCGTCGGCAAGACCTCGACCTGCGCGCACTTGGCGATGTCGGCCGCGCTCGACGGCTACAAGGTGCTGGTGATCGACCTCGACAGCCAAGGCTCGATGACCTCGATCTTCGGCGGCAAGGTCGAGGACGAATGGCAGACGGTCTTCCCGCTGCTGGCGCGCCACTACGGTCGTCACCTGCGCGGCGAGAACCAGCGCCGGCTCGACCGCGGCGAGGCCCCCCTGCCGCTCGACGACACGCTGACCGAGGCGCTGGAGGTCAAGGCCCCGGACCTCGTGCAGAAGACCCATTGGCCGAACATCGATCTCATCGGCGCGCAGCTCAACCTCTACTGGGCCGAGTTCCAGATCCCGGTCTGGCGCATGCAGGGCCGCGGCTGGAAGCTCTGGGACGCGCTGACCGAAAGCCTCGAGGAAGACGGCATCCTCGACCAATACGACGTGATCTTCCTCGATACGCCCCCGGCCCTTGGCTACCTGACGATCAACGGGCTCGCCGCCGCCGACATCCTGCTGGTGCCGCTCGGCGCCTCCTTCCTCGAGTTCGACTCGACGGGGCGCTTCTTCGACATGCTGCATTCGACCTTCTCCTCGATCGAGGATGCCGAAAACATGGCCGCCCGGGCCCTGGGCCGCGACGGGCTGTCGTTCCAATGGGACGCGGTGCGCGCGGTGATCACCCGCTACGACGGCACCCAGCAGGCCGAGCTCGCGGCGCTGATGCAGGCCTACCTCGGTCCGGTGCTCTCGCCGCACCGGCAGGATTTCACCGCGCTCATCGGCCAGGCCGGCGAGCAGGTGCGCGGCATCTACGAGGCGGACTACCGCGACTTCAACCGCGAGACCTACGCCCGCGGCCGCGAGACCTTCGACGCCACCTACGCGGCGCTGAAGCAGCTGCTGCTCGGCAGCTGGCGGCGCGACGAACAGGCTCTGAAGGCCGCCGAATGAGACTCTGTTTCGCTGCGAAACAATTTTCTGCGCGACGGGCTTACCCCGTCTTAACCAAGTTCGGGCCGGCTTGTCGCCGGACCCTTTCCTGACAGGAGCAGACGGATGGCCAAGCGCAAGAGACTGACCCCGCTCGAGACCGGCCCGCAAAGCAGCGAGCCCGCAGCCGCGCTCGAGACCAAATCCATGTTCACCGCCCCGCGGCGGGCGGCGCCGATCGCCGACGTTGCGGCGGGGGCCGCGGCCAGCGCCGCGCTCGAGGAGCTGTCGGAACGCTGGGAGGCCGCGCGGCGCGAGGGCAAGCTGGTGCTGGAACTGCCCCTCGAGCAGATCGAGATGACCCACCTGGTGCGCGACCGCATCGCCGAGGATCCGGAGGAGGCGCAGGCCCTGCGCGACAGCCTGCGGGCGCGCGGCCAGCAGACGCCGATCGAGGTGGTCGCCCTGCCCGGCCGCGCCGCCTACGGGCTGCTCTCGGGCTGGCGCCGCTGCCGGGCGCTGGCGGCGCTGCGGGACGAGACCGGCGAGGCGCGCTTCGGCACGGTGCAGGCGCTGCTGCGCCGCCCCGAGGACGGCCACGCGGCCTATGTCGCGATGATCGAGGAGAACGAGATCCGCGCCAACCTCAGCCATTACGAGCGCGCGCGCATCGTGGTGAAGGCCGCCGAGCGCGGCGTCTTCGCCTCGGAGAAATCCGCCTTGGCCACGCTCTTCGCCTCGGTGCCGCGGGCGCGGCGCTCGAAGATCAATTCCTTCATCGCCATCGTGAAGAGCCTCGACCGGGCGCTGCGCTTCCCCGAGGCTCTGAGCGAGCGGGCCGGACTGGAGCTGGCGCAGCAGCTGCGCGACCGTCCGGGACTCGCGCAGGAGATCGCGCAGGCGCTGAAGGCCACGCCCCCCGCCGACGCCGCGACGGAGCGCGAGATCCTGACCCGCTGCATGGCGGCGAAGCCGGTCTCCGAGCCTGCGCCGATCCAGAGCCAAACCCCCGAGGTAGAGCCGAAGCCCGCGCCCGAGACCCTGGCGCAATGGCCGGGGCTCACCCTGCGCCGCCGCGGCTCACGGCTCGAGATCGACGGGCCGGGCGCGGATGCCGAGCTGGGCGCGGATCTCGCCGCCTGGCTCTCGGCCCGGTTTGGCGGATAAACACCATGACAGGCTCTGTTCCGGCATTTGTTTCGCTGCGAAACATTTTCGCGCGGCGCCGGGCAGGGCCTGTTACAAGACGGATCGCGCTGTAAGCGGGCCGGAAGACTGAAGGAGACGACGCGTGCTGCTGGGCCGGATCTACCGCATCTTCGAGCGCTATGCCGAGATGAACATCGCGCGGGATCTCCCGGGCACCTCGCTCACCGATGAAGGCGGCGCCGCCTACGGCGAGATCACCCGCATCGCCCTGCGTCGGCACCGTATCCATGTCGAGGGCTGGGCCGAGGCCGAGCGGATCGGGCTGGCGGTGAACCGCACCCGCGCCTGGACCGTGCCCGACCTGGTGCAGGGCGGCAGCGCGCGGCGCGGCTTTGCGCTCGACATTCCCTGCGAGACCGGGCCGATCGATCTCATTGCCGAGCGCGGCGAGGGTCTGCCCAAGGCCGGCCAGAGCCTGCCCGGCTTCTCCCGGGCCTCGCTTATGCGGGCGCGGCTGCCCATGGCGCTGCGCTTCGTCGCGACGCTGGGGGCGCTCGCGCCGGTGATCTACCGCTGGAAATGGCAGGGCGATCTCGGCGCGCGCGAGGTGGTCAAGGAGCGGCTCGGGCTGGTGCCGCGCTCGGAGGCGGTGGAGATGATCTCGGCGCTGCTGCCAGAGGCGCTGCCGCCTGCCCCGCCCGAGCGCGCCGCGACGCTGATCCTACCGGTCTACAATGCCTTGCACCTTCTGCCCGAGGCGCTGGAGCGGATCGCGACACATTCCGGCACGGGCTGGCGTCTGCTGCTGATCGACGACGCCTCGCCCGACCCCGAGGTGCTGCCCTTCCTGCGCGCCTGGGCCGAGGGGCGGCCCGAGGTCACCCTGCTGGAGAACCCCGAGAACCTCGGCTTCATCGGCACGGTCAACCGCGGCTTTACCGAGGCGCTGGCGCGCTGGCCCGAGGATCCGGTGGTGCTGGTCAATTCCGATGCCATGGTGCCCGCCGGCTGGCTGCCGCGGCTGCTGGCGCCACTGGCGGAGCCCGATGTCGCCTCGGTCACGCCGATGTCCAACGACGCCGAGATCTTCACCGTGCCGGTGATCTGCCAGCGCAACGATCTGGCGCCCGGCGACGTCGATGCGCTCGACCGCGTGGCGGCGGGGTTCGACCCGCGCGCCGGGCTCGCCGAGGCGCCCACCGGGGTCGGCTTCTGCATGGCGCTGGCGTCGCGCTTCCTTGCCCGCGTGCCACAGTTCGACACGGTCTTCGGCCGCGGCTACGGCGAGGAGAACGATTGGTGCCGCAAAGTGGCCGAGCTTGGCGGGCGGCATCTCTGCGCGCCCAATCTCTTCGTCGAGCACCGCGGCGGGCAATCCTTCGGCAGCGCCGACAAGCAGCGGCTGCTCGAGCGCAACCTGCGGGTGCTCGCCGGGCGCTACCCGGGCTATGACGCCGAGGTGCAGGAGTTCATCCGCCGCGACCCGCTCAACACCCCGCGGCTGGCGCTGGGGCTGGTGCTGGCGGCGCGGCGGCAGGCCGCGCTGCAGGCGGGGCCCGTGCCGGTCTACCTCGCCCATGCGCTCGGCGGCGGTGCCGAGACCTACCTGCAGGGGCGCATCGCGCAGGAGGTGGCCGCTGGCGGCGCGGCGCTGGTGCTGCGGGTCGGGCAGGGCCATCGCTGGAAGCTCGAGCTCTACGGGGCGACGGGGCTCACCCAGGGCCTGACCAACGATTTTGCCCTTGTCGAGAGACTGGTGGCGCTGCTGCCCGAGCGGCGCATCGTCTATTCCTGCGGCGTGCATGAACGCGATGCCTCGGAGCTGCCGGACCGGCTGCTGCAGCTGGCGGACCGCGAGGACGGGCAGGGCAGGCACCCGGTCGAGATCCTGCTGCACGACTTCTTCCCGGTGAGCCCCTCCTATACGCTGCTGGGCAAGGATGGCCTCTACCGCGGCGTGCCGGTGGCAGGCGGCCCGCTCGAGGCCGACCCGGCGCATGTCTACGAGCGGCCCGGCGGCAAGCGCGCCTCGCTGCGCGACTGGCAGGAGGCCTGGGGCCGGCTGATGCAGGCCGCCGAGCGGGTGGTGGTCTTCTCCGGCTCGAGCCGGGACATCCTGCTTCAGGCCTATCCGCAGATCGCGGGGCGCATCGCCGTGGTGCCGCATGTGCTGCCCGCCACGCCGCCGCGCATCGCGCCGGGTGCGGGGGCCGACGGCGCGCCGGTGATCGGCGTGCTGGGCAATATCGGCGAGCAGAAAGGCGTGGCGCTCTTGCAGGAGCTGAGCCGCGATCTGGCGCGCTCAGGCGCCGCGCGGCTGGTGGTGCTGGGCCATATCGATCCGTCCTACAAGCTCGCCCCGCCGAGCCTCGTGCATGGCAGCTACGAGCTGCGCGACCTGCCGGGGTTGGTGGCGCGCTACGGGATCTCGGGCTGGCTGATGCCCTCGATCTGGCCCGAGACCTTCTCCTTCACCACCCACGAGATGCTGGCCACCGGCCTGCCGGTGGTGAGCTTCGATCTCGGCGCCCAGGGCGAGGCGGTGGCCCGCGCCCTGGCGCAGGGCGCGCCCGGGGCGCTCTTGCCGGTGCCGCAGGGGACGCGTATGGAACCCGCCGATCTGCTGGCGGCGCTCGAGCGTCGGGGGGAGGCGCGCGGATCGGACCGAAGCAGCTTAGGATTTGCGGGATGAAGAGCTTCCTGAAGAAACGGATCGGCAGGAGCACCACGCCGGCCACCCCGCTGGAGACCCTGTCGCGCCCTGGCGGGCACGAGCGCCGGCTGCGGGCGCTCTACGGAGAGGATGCGGCCTATCTCGAAACCGGGCCGGTCTTCGACAAGCCGCTGGTGATTGTCGGTTTCACCAACCGTTCGGGTTCGAATCTGCTGGTGGATTACGTCCGCCAGGCGGGCCGGGCGAATGGCGGCGGCGAATACCTCAATGGCGACGTGCTGGAGACCCTGCACGCGCAGCACGGGTTCAAGCGCTTCCCCGGCTACCTGCTCTTTCTCTACAAGACCCAGTGTAAGCCGGGGCAGAGCCTGATGCTCAAGGCGTCCTGGGACCAACTGGCGATGCTGGTGCGGCTCAACATTCCTGCGATGTTCCCCTCGGTGACGGTGCTGCACACTCAGCGCGGCGATCTTCTGGCGCAGGCGGTGTCCTATTCCATCGCGCTGCAGACCGGGCGCTGGACGAGCCTGCAGGGCGAGTCCGAGGTGGAGCCCACCTTCGAGTTCGACAAGATTCTGCGCGCGATGGAGGGCTTCCAGAGATCCAACCTGCTGATCGACCTGATCTGCCGCACGCATGGCTTCCCGCGCATTCCGATCGGCTACGAGCAGGACACGCACGACCCCGCGGCGGTTGGCGGGCTGCTGCAGCAGGCCGGGCTGGCGGCACCGGGCTGGCAGCCCGGTCCGCCAAAACTGAAAAAGCAGCGCGACGGGCGCAATGCCGAGTTCGAGGCCCGTTTCCTAGAGGAGTGCCGTGGGGCCTTCGGACGCGCCTAGCGGGTCAGGATCTCGGCATGGTAGCGCCAGAGCAGCAGCAACCCGAGGGTCAGGCTGATCAGCGCGATCGAGAGCACGTAGACCGGCGAGGCGTAGCTGGCGTCATAGGTCGGGTAGAAGCCTTTGCGCATGATGCCGACCACATGCACCAGCGGATTGTACCACAGGTAGCTCTGGTAGGGATCGGGGATGGTCTCGTAGAGGAAGAACACCCCCGAGACCAGGAACAGCGGCTGCATCACGATGCCCCAGGCCTTCTGCGCCAGCGGAAAGCGGGTGAAGACGTAGCAGGTCAGCGTGCCGAGCCCGAGCCCGAGCAGCGCCGCCATGGCGAAACTTTCGAAGATATGCACGAAATCCAGCGTCACCCGGGTCTCGTAGATCAGCATGATGCCGCCGAAGATCAGGTAGCTGACCAGCAGCTTGGTCATCACAGCCAAGATGAAGCGCCCGGCGATGGCATCGATGAAGGTCACGGTGGGATAGGCCAGCAGCGGCTTTGAGAAATTCAGCGCGCTGGAGATTTTGCCCTGCAGGTCGATGTACATGACGAAGGGCATCATGCCGGTGGCGTAGAACATCGGGAAGCTGACCCCGAGGCTGGGGTTGCGCAGGAAGGCCGAGAAGGCCAGCGAGAGCATCACGATGCCGCCGATCGGCTCGAGGATGGCCCAGATGTAGCCACCCGGCGAGCGGCCGTAGCTGGTGGCCATCTCGCGCAGGATCAGCGCCGCGATGGAGCGTGCCCCGGGAAACGAGCGGCGGCCCGAGACGGTGCCGCGGGCAGGGGTCTGGGGGGGCGGCGCAAAACCTTCGGTGCTCATGCGGGGGGCCTTTTGGAAACTGGTATCTTGTGCGTCTGAGGTGTATTAGCATCACGTCGAAGTAAATGACATTCCCATGGGGCCCGTTTGACACAACCCGCCAAGGATCAGACTGCGCCGCAGCCGCAGCAGGGGGGGCAGGCCCCCGCCCAGCCCACTCCAGCCCAGCCCAATTCCGCGCAGCCCGGTCCTGCAGGCGCTCCGGAGCAGAAGGCTGTGCCGCGCCCCGCCGTGGTACCCACACCGGGACCAAACCCGTCTCCGCAGCCCGGCCCGAAACCCGCGGCGCAATCGGCCCTGCCGTCCCGCCCGCCGGCGGGGGCCGCGAAACCGCGGCGTCGGCACAAGCTGATGCTGCTGAGCTTCCTGGGCTGTGTCGTGCTGCCGGGTATTCTCACCGCGCTCTACCTGTGGCTGGTGGCGGCGGATCAATACGCCTCGAAGGTCGGTTTCACCGTGCGCCAGGAGGACGCCGCCTCGGCAGTCGACTTGCTGGGGGGGCTGACGAACCTCTCGAGCTCGAGCTCCTCGGACACCGACATCCTCTACGAGTTCATCCAGAGCCAGAAGCTGGTCTCGGATATCGACAAGAAGATTGACCTGCATGCGATCTGGTCGCCCGAGGGCTGGGACCCGGTGTTCAAGCTCGAGAAGAACGCCTCGATCGAGCAGCTTCTGGCCTATTGGGGTGACATGGTCCGCATCTCCTACAGCTCGGGGCTGATCGAGATCGAGGTGCGCGCCTTCCGTCCCGAGGATGCGACGCTGATCGCCCAGACCCTGCTCGACGAGAGCGCGGACGTGATCAACGAGCTCAGCGCCGTGGCCCGGGCCGATGCGATCAGCTATTCGCGCGACGAGCTCGAAGAGGCGGTCGAGAAGCTCAAGGTGGCGCGCGAGACGGTCACCCGCTTCCGCAACGAGACCCAGATCATCGACCCGCAGATCGACCTGCAGAGCCAAGCCGGGCTGCTCAGCAACCTGCAGGCCCAGGAAGCCGAGCAGATCATCGAGCTTGACCTCTTGCGCGAGACCTCGCAGCAGAACGACCCGCGCGTCGCCCAGGCAGAGCGCCGGCTCGACGTGATCCGCGCGCGCATCTCGGCTGAGCGCCAGAAGCTCGGCTTCGAGGGCTCGGGGGCGAACGGCCAGGTCTTTGCCGATCTCGTGGGCGACTATGAGCGGCTCTCGGTCGACCGGGAGTTCGCCGAGCGGGCGTACCTCTCGGCGCTGGCTGCCTATGACAGCGCGCTCGCCGAGGCCAAGCGCAAGAGCCGCTATCTTGCCGCCTACATGAAGCCGACCAGCGCCGAGACCGCGGAATACCCGAGCCGGGGTACGCTGTTGATGGTGGTCACGCTCTTCCTCTTCCTGCTCTGGTCGACCTCGGTGCTGGTGGCCTATTCGGTCAAGGACCGCCGCTGAGGGCGCGCCGGAGATGATCCGCTTCGAGAATGTCAGCAAGACCTTCGTCATGGAAGGCAAGCGCAAGACTATCATGGAGAATGTCTCCATGATCTTCCCCACCGGTCGTTCGGTGGGGCTCTTGGGGCGCAATGGCGCGGGCAAGTCGACGCTGCTGCAAATGATTGCTGGCACCATGCCGCCCACCTCGGGCCGGATCCGATCCTCTGGCTCGATCTCCTGGCCGGTGGGCTTTGCCGGCTCCTTCCACCCGGAACTGAGCGGCGCGCAGAATTGCCGCTTCATCGGGCGGATCTACGGCGTCGACACCGACGAGCTGATTGCTTTTGTTGAGGACTTCGCCGGGCTCGGGGTGCATTTCCACCTGCCGCTGAAGACCTATTCCTCGGGGATGAAATCGCGACTCGCCTTCGGCACCTCCATGGGCATCGCCTTTGACACCTACCTCGTGGACGAGATCACCGCGGTGGGGGATGCCTCGTTTCGCGCGCGCAGCGATGCGCTCTTCAAGGAGCGTATGCGCAACGCCGGATCGGTGGTGGTGAGCCATTCGATGGGGCAAATTCGCCAGCTTTGCGACGCGGTGGTGATCCTCGAGGAGGGGCACCTGACCTTCCACGACGACGTCGACCGGGGCATCCGCGAGCACGAGGAGAACATGAAGCGGCGCGCCTGAACCTGCCCGCCGCCTGGTCATATTGCCCCTGATTAGAGCCTGTTTCGCTTACACCCGCCCCAGCGCTGCAGCGAGGTAGAGGCTCGCCGTGGTCAGCCGGGTCTGCCGGTGCAGGCCGAGTCGGCGGAAGGTCAGCATCCGTGACAGCCCCGGATGCGGACGCTCCGCGCGCAGGGTTTCGATCAGGGCGCGGTTCTCCGGTGTGAGCAGCCCTGAGACCCGGTCGAGGGCCGCGAGGTTGGCGGCCATCCAGTTCGCGTAGGTCCGCCCCAGCACCTGCCGCGCCCGCAGCAGCCGCGCCGAGAGACCCTGATGCGCGCCCATCGCGTTGCTGAGGTGCTGGCGGTAGTAGAGCACCTTGGCCGGGTCGATGACGATCTCGCCGCCGGCGCCGCTGACCAGCTGGTAGAGCCACCAGTCGTGGTAGGGGATGCCCTCGGGCACGCCCGCGCGGCGCACCAGTTCGAGCGCCCCGGCGCTGAGCGTGGCGCTGTGTCCGCTCACCACGTTCTGGGTCAGCGCATTGCCGAAACAGGGCCTGCCGCGTGGCGGGCGCGAGCCGCCGATGCGGCGCAGCGCCTGGTCGGTGTGGATGCTCTGCGCGCCGTAGAGCGCCACCGGCCCAGCATTCTTCAGCGCCGCGAGCGCCAGCGCCAGCTTGCCGGGCAGCCAGACGTCGTCCTGATCCGAGAGCGCGACCGGACCGGCGGGCAGCTCGGGGTGGCACAGCAGCGACAGGAAGTTGGCGGCATGGCCACGCCGCGGCCCCGCGACGATGCGCACCTCGCGGCGAGGCCTCTCGGCGGCGCGGAAGGCCTCGAGGATCGCCAGCGTGGCATCGCTGGAGCCGTCGTCGCTGACCCAGAGATCCCAGGCCTCATGGGTCTGCGCCCGGTAGGAGTCGAGCTGCTCCTGCAGGTGCGCGGCGCCGTTCCAGGTGGCCAGCAGGATGGTGATCCGGATCTGCCCCGAGGGGGGCTGGGGCGCGCGCATGGAGGGTCTCTTTGCCGGGGCTCTTGCCCTAGGTCATGCCGGAGCGCGGCGGGGCGCGCAACCGCGCGCGGCAGTTCGAGACAATGCGAGACATTTTGCGCGGATTTCAGGGCACGGCGTTAACCACGTGGCGAGGGTCGCGCGGGCATAGCTGGAGCTCATGCCGGTCAGGACCGAGGAGCCGAGATGGCGCAGCTCCGCCATGTGACGACGCAGTTTGCCGGGGGCGCACTCGCTCCGGCGGGCGCGGCACAGATGGTGGGGATATCGGCGCTGCGGGCGTGGCCTGCGGAGGGCGGCCTGCATCTCTACAGCGCCGGGTCCGGGCTGCTGGGCTGGTCGGCGGGGCTGGGGATCACCGCGGTCCAGGGCTATGCAGGCTCTTATTCTGGGCTTCCCGCCCCACGCCGGCTGCTGGCCGCAGAGATCGGCGGCGAAGATCTGCTGCTGGTGCCGGGCGGCGGCGCCGCGGGGATCGAGGGCTGGCGGCTCGGCGCGGGTGGCGCGCTCGCGGAGCGGGTTTCGCTGCGATACGGCGATGGCGCGGCGCGGGCGCTGGCGGATCTGGCGGTGCGTCCGGGGCAGGGCGGCGGCGCCGTTCTTCTGGTCGGCGCGGTGCTGCAGGGCAGCGGGATCGAGGTCTGGCAGGCCGGATCCGGGGGCGTGCTGCGCGCGGTGGCCGCGGCCCGGGACATCGGCCCGATCTCGGCGCTGGCGGTGGCGGAGCTTGGCGCGCAGGGCCGGGTGCTGGCGCTCTCGCCCGGGGAAAACAGTCTCTATTCCTGGGAAATATTCCCCTCCGGCGCGCTCGGCGACATGCGCCAGCTGCGGGTGTACGACGGGCTCTTTCTCGACACGCCGTCCCTGCTCGAGGTCACCCGGGTGGCCGGGCAGAGCTATGCGCTGATCGGCGCGGGTTCGGGGCACCTGGCGGTGGTGGCGCTGGCGGCGGAGGGCGGTATGCGGGTCACCGATCTTGTCGGCGACGATCTGGACACGCGCTTTGCCGGGGTCACCGCGCTGGCCAGCCTCACGGTGGACGGACAGCTCTACCTGGTGGCGGGTGGCCGCGACGACGGCCTCAGTCTGCTGACCCTGCTGCCGGGCGGGCGGTTGCTGCACCTGGCAACGCTGGCCGATGACGCGGGCATGGCGCTGAGCGATCCCGCCGCGCTGGCTCTGGCGCGCAGCGGCAGGGGGGCCGGCACCGCGCTCGAGGTCTACGTCGCCGGCGGCTGGCCCGAGGGGCCGCCGGGCGCCGGGGGCGGGATCAGCCTGCTGCGCGCCGAGCTGGGGCAGATCGGCGCAAGGCTGCAGCTTGGCGCCGGGGCGGACATCTGGCAGGGCGGCGTAGGCAACGACCAGGTCGCGGGCGGGGCAGGCGATGACACGCTGCGCGGCGGCGCCGGGGATGACGTGCTGATCGACGGGCCGGGGCGGGACCGGCTGCACGGCGGCGCCGGGGCGGATGTCTTCGTGATCGGCGGCGATGGCGAGCTTGACCGGATCGACGATTTCGAGCCGGGGGTGGATCGCATCGACCTCTCGGCCATGGGGCGGTTCTACACGGTGGCGGCGCTGACCATCACCCCCAGTTCCACCGGCGCGCGGATCAAGATCGGCGGGGATGTGCTGCAGGTGCGCAGCGCCGCGGGCACCCCGCTCTCGGCGGCGGATTTCGACATCGGGGACCTGCGCGACCTGTGGCATCTGGACACCAGCCCGATCCCCGAGCCGCAGCCGGTGGAGGAGGTGCCGGAGGAGGAAGAGCCCGGATCAGAGCCTGAACCGCCGGACGAGCCGCCAGAAGAGTCGCCGGGGGAAGGTCCGGGGGGCTCTCCGGGGGAAACTCCGGGCGGAACGCCGACCGCCGCCGGCAGCCTGCTGCTCGGCGGGCCTGGGGACGATGTGCTGAGCGGCGCGGTGAGCGATCCCGGCTTCGATGCGGTCGCGGCGTCGGTCTACCGGCTCTACCGCGCCACGCTGGACCGTGCCCCCGACGCGACCGGGCTTTGGAACTGGAGCACGCGGCTGCTCTCGGGCGAGCGCGATCTTGTCTCGGTGGCGGCGGGATTCACCGGCGCGCCCGAGTTCCGCCAGACCTATGGCGCCCCCGATGACGCCGGTTTCGTGACGCTGCTCTATCGCAACGTGCTGGGCCGGGAGCCCGAGCCGCAGGGGCTGGGCAATTGGACCGCGCGGCTCGAGGCAGGCCTGAGCCGCGAGCGGGTGGTGCTGGGGTTTTCCGAAAGCCCCGAGTTCATCGCCGCCAGTGCCGCGGGGGCGGCCGGGCACAGCCGCGAGGCGCTGCAGCAGGGCTGGGTGGATGATGTCTTCCGGCTCTACCAGGCGGTTCTGGACCGCGCCCCCGACCTGCCGGGTCTGCTGAACTGGAGCGCCCGGCTGGCGCAGGGCCGGCCGTTTCTCGAGGTGGTCGAGGGGTTCACCGCCAGCGCCGAGTTCCGCCAGAGCTACGGCGCGCTCGACGCGGCGGGCTTTGTCGCGCAGCTCTATCGCAACGTGCTGGGCCGCGAGGGCGACGCGCCGGGGCAGGCCAACTGGACCGCGCGGCTCGAGGCGGGGATGACCCGCGCCGAGGTGGTGCGCGGCTTTTCCCAGAGCGCCGAGTTCACCGCCCGCAGCGCCCCGGACCTGCTGGCTTTCCTGCGCGGGCCCGGAGAGGACGACCTGCTCGACGGCGACGGCGGCGCCAACCTGCTGGTCGGCGGCATGCTCTCGGACCGCTTCGTCTTTCGCGCCGAGGCGCGGGGCACCCATGTGGTGGCCGATCTCGAACGCTGGGACCTGCTGGTCTTCGAGGGCTTCGGTTTCGGCTCGGCGGCGGAGGTCCGGGCGCATCTGGAGCAGGGGGAGCAGGGGGTGGCGTTTTCCGCCCAAGGCAGCAGCGTCACCCTGCAGGGGGTGCTTCAATCTGATATTCACGATGACATGTTGCTGGTCTAGGGCCGGCCAGTGCCAAGCCAGTGTCGGGCCAGCGTCATGCCAGAGCCGGGCCCGTACGGGGCGCGTGCGAAACCCCGCCAAGTTTGTGGTCGATGAGGGGGGAGTGAGCTAGCTTTGGCAGGTTAGGCCTACCTGTAAGCCAGGCTTCCAGGGTTTCAGAGTTCAGAAGTTCGGAATTTCCCAAGCACCAGAGTAGAAAAACGAAGGACATCATGTCGACCCAGACCCCCACCGCCTTTGAACAGCAGATGCTGGAATACATCAACCGCGCCCGCCTCGACCCCACGGGGGAGTTCGACGCGCTGATCACTGACGCCGCCAGCGGCACCGGCGCCCAGGCCAACATCACCCAGGCGCTGGACTACTTCGGCGTCGACCTCGATCTCTTCGCCGAGCAGCTTGCCGCCTATGACCCGGTGGCGCCGCTGGCCTGGAACAGCGCCCTGGCCGATGCCGCCGACGGCCACACCCAGCTGATGATCGACACCGAGACCCAGGCGCACCAGATCGGCGACGAGCCGGTGCTGCGCGACCGGGTCGTGGCGGCGGGCTACACCGGCTGGACGCGGCTCAACGAGAACGTCTTTTCCTATGCCGAGGATCCGCTGCACAGCCACGCGGCCTTCTACATCGACTGGGGCGCCGGCCCCGGCGGCATGCAGAGCCCGGCCGGGCACCGCAACGCCATCCTCTCCTCGGGGGTGACCGAGATCGGCATCGGCGTCGCCGCGGCCTCGGGCAAAATCGGCCCCTATGCGATGACGCAGGATTTCGGCACCCGCGCGGACTACCAGTCGCAGCTGCTGGGCGTGGTGATCGACGATGCCGACGGCGATGACTTCTACGACATGGGCGAGGGGCTGGGCGGCATCACCGTCACCGCCACCGGCGCCGCGGGCACCTACACCACCACCAGCTGGGGTGCAGGCGGCTATCAGCTGGTGCTGCCGGACGGGGTCTACGAGGTCAGCTTCTCGGGCGCGGGGATTTCCGGCGACCTGAGCTACACGGTGACCATGGATGGCGAGAACCTCAAGCTCGACGCCATCGCCGACGAGGCGGCGGCAGGAGACCTCGTCTCTTCGGCGGCGCTGATCCAGGGCACGGCGGCGGACGAGCTGCTGCAGGGCACCGGCACGGTGGATCAGACCCTGATCGGGGGGGCGGGTCGGACACGCTGCTTGGCGGCGCGGGCGATGACGTGCTCTTCGGCGATCATGCTCTCGAGCGCCCGGCCGAGGGCGACACGGTCTACCGGCTCTACCTGGCGACGCTGGATCGCGCCCCCAACCTCGAGGGTTACGGCAACTGGTCGGAGCGGCTCGAGAGCGGCGAGATGACGCTCGAGCAGGTCGCGGCCGGCTTCACCGGCAGCCCCGAGTTCCAGAACACCTACGGCGCGCTCGACAACGAGGGCTTCGTCACCCTGCTCTACAACAACGTTCTGGACCGCGACCCCGATGCCACCGGGCTGGCGAACTGGACCGCGCGGCTCGACGATGGCTCCTGGAGCCGCCCCGAGGTGGTGCTGGGCTTCTCGCAGAGCCCCGAGTTCATCGGCAACACCGCGGCGGATGCGGCGGCCTACGGTATTCACCACCACGCTATGACCGGCGAGACCGTGGCCTCCTGGGGGGATGATGTCTTCCGGCTCTACCAGGCGACGCTGGACCGCGCACCGGATGTCACCGGCTTTGACAACTGGAGCGGCCGGCTGGCCGACGGGCAGTCCTATCTCGGGGTGGTCGACGGATTCGTGCAGAGCCGCGAGTTCCAGAACACTTACGGCGCGCTCGACAACGGTGATTTCGTCAACCTGCTCTACAACAACGTGCTGGGCCGCGAGGCCGATGCCACGGGGCTGGAGAACTGGACCGAGCGGCTCGACAACGGCATGAGCCGTGCCGAGGTGGTGCAGGGCTTTGCCCAGAGCGCCGAGTTCACCGCCGGTACCGAGGCCGATTACGAGGCCTGGATGCGGAGCCAGGGCACCGATGACGTGCTCGAAGGCGGCACCGGCGAGGATGTTCTGGTCGGCGGGACCCATGCGGATCTGTTCATCTTCACCAGCGGCGGCAGTGCCACGATCGCCGATTTCGAGGGCTGGGACACGCTGCGCCTCGAGGGCTTCGACTTTGCCGATGCGGCAGAGGCGGAAGCGGCCTTCGTACAGGACGGCGACGACCTGCTGCTGACCGCGGGCGGCTCGGACCTGGTGCTGCTGGGCACCGATCTCGAGCTGATGACCGGGGCGCGGCTCGAGCTGGCCTGAGGGCCGGAGCCGAAAACAGTCTCTGATCCGGGCGATCTCGCCCGGATCGATCCTTTCTCGAGGCCTCCCCAAGGGGCGCCCGGGCCGTTGCGCTTCGCGCGCGCGGCGGCGCAGGATCCGCTTAAGGGCGCTGCGCCTACCCTGCCTGCCATGAGCCTCCGCGAGGGGGGCGCCGCGCAGGGAGCCGCCGCATGTCCGATCTGTCCGCCAATCTCTCGCTGCCCTATCTCGCCCCGGCGCAGGCGCAGAAGCACGTCATCCACAACGAGGCGCTGCTGCGGCTCGATGCGCTGGTGCAGCTGGCGGTGCAGAGTCGCAACCTTTCCGAGCCGCCCGCCGCGCCCGCGCCCGGCGCGCGTTACCTGCTGCCCGCTGGGGCGAGCGGCGCCTGGTCGGGGCAGGGCGGGGCGCTGGCTTTCTGGGACGGCAGCGCCTGGCAGTTCCTTGCGCCGGGGCCGGGCTGGCGCGCTTTCGTGCTCGACGAGGCGGCGGCGCTGGTCTGGCAGGGCGGCGATTGGCAGGAGATGCCGCTGCCCGGCCGGGGCCAGATGCTCGAGCTTGGGGTGAATGCCGCGCCCGACGCGGTGAACCGGCTGGCGGTGGCTTCGGAGGCGACGCTGTTCAGCCACGCCGGCGCCGGTCACCAGCTGAAGATCAACAAGGCGGCGGCGGAGGATGCCGCCAGCCTGCTCTTCCAGTCCGGCTGGTCGGGCCGGGCCGAGATGGGCTGCGCCGGGGGGGATGATTTCGCGGTGAAGGTCTCGGACGATGGCGCGAACTGGCGGACCGGGCTGAGCGTTTCGGCGGCCACGGGGGTGGCGCATCTGCCGCAGGGCGCGCGGGTCGATGGCGCGCTCTCTGGCTCGGGTGTGCTCGGCACGGTGGCGCAGGCGGCCGGCGAGAGCACCGGCGCGCTGCTCGAGCAGGGCTCGGGCGCGGCGGGCAGCTATTTGCGGCTGGCGGACGGCACGCAGCTTTGCTGGCATAGGCTGACCAGCAGCGCGGCGGGGGTGGTCGGCTGGAACTACCCGGCGGGGTTTGCCGCGCCGCCCGTGGTGAGTGGCAGCTGTGCCTCGGGCGCGGCGCAGCTGCTCTCGGTGGGCGCCGTGGCCGCGGGCAGCGCCGAGATCTCGGCCTGGGACCTCAGCGGCGCGCGGGTCGCCACCGCCTGCGCGGTTCTGGCAGTGGGCCGCTGGGTCTGACGCCCCGGGCTCAGCGCGCCCGCGGCGCCTGCAACTCGGCGAGGATCTCCCGCAGCCGCCCGCCGTAGCGGCCGGCGATGGCGTCTACCGAGAAATTCTCCCGAATGTGGGAATAGGCCGCCTCGGCCTTGGCGCGGCTGGCCTCCGGATTGTCGCGCGCAGCGCGCAGCTGGCGGGCGGCATCGGCGACCGAGGGCTCGGCCCAGAGCGAGCCCTCGCGCACGAAGATGTAATCGCCCTGCTCGAGCGGCACCTCCTCATAGTCCACCAGCCAGGCGGTCTCGTCGGAGCAGAAGTCCATGTTGCCGGAATAGGCGGTGCAGATCACCGGCACCTTCAGCGCCATGGCCTCGATCATACCAAAGCCCCAGCCCTCGGACTTGTGCAGCGAGATGTAGCAATCCGAGCCGGCCTTGAGCTGCAGCAGGTCGCGGTAGCTCAGCGTCTCGTTCATCACCACGATGCGCGGATCGCTCTCGATGATCGCGTCGACGCGTTTCCAGAGCGCCACCTGCACCGGGTCGAAGACCTTGGTGCGGTTCTGCGTCTTCACCACCAGCCGCGCCTCGGGCACGCCCTCGAAGGCCTGCTGGAAGGCTTCGAGCACCGCCACCGGGTTCTTGCGCTGCACGAAGGAGAAGCTGTCGAAGGCGACGAGGCAGACGTGGTGGCTCGCATCGAAGCCGAAGCGCGCCTCGACGAAGCCGCGGGCGGTCTCGCGGGTGATGTCGGGGTGCTCCTCGTAGCACATGCCGACGTTGACCACCGGCTTGCCCTCGGCCCCCGGCTTGTAGATCCGCAGCCCGTAGTCGGTGGAAACCCAGATCTCATCGAGCAGCGACATGCCGAGGTAGTGGCAATAGGCCGGCATGTCGAGTTCCCAGAAGAAATAGCCGATGTTGTAGGCGCCCGAGAAGACATCGGGCTGGTAGGCATAGGCCAGCGGCACGGATTCCGCGTTGAGATGCAGCAGGTTGATCTTCGCCGGGCCGTAATCCTCGATCAGCGTCTCCGAGGAGAAGCCCTCGGGCGCCGGGTTGTCGAGGTCGAAGTCGACGCCGCGCACGTCGAGCCCGGTGGCGCGCAGGATCTCGGCCGAGAGCCGCGTGGCCTGGCCGAGGCCCGAGGCCTTGGCGAGCGGGCCGATGAGCTGCACGTCGACCTCGCGGCGGGTGGGATCGGGCAGCGGCATGGCGGCGGCCTCGAAACGGTTGCCGGCCTGGTCGAAGGTCAGGAAGGCGCGACTGCCGAGATCGAAGTACTTGCGGCGCAGCGCCGCGGCGTAGCGGGCGCGGGGCAGGGCAATGGGCTGGAGGGTGGGCTCATCACCCTCTTCGAGGAGGGCGTTGATGAAGAGTTCGAGTTCCGAGGCTCCGCCGGAAGCGCCCGGGGCGAGCAGCGCGTCGATCTGCTCCTGCGGGATGTAGCGCAGCAGGTCGGGGCGCTGCGCCGCCTGCAGCAGCAGCACCAGCATCAGGGTCTTGCGGCCCTCGGCGGTTTCGATGTCGAGGAACTTCAGCTTTGGGTTCTCGGCGTGGAAGCGCGCGGCGAACTGGCTCAGCGGGAAGGCGGCGAGCCGGCGAGCCGGGGGCACCTCGCGCAGCGCCTCGGCGACCTCCTCCGGCACCAGGCAATCCTCGAAGTAGAGCGTGGCCACGTCCTGATGCACCCACCAGAACAGCACGTCGAGATAGGCGTCGCGGTCGTTGAGGTTGAGCCGCCCCAGCATGTCGGGCCGGCCCATGAGCCGCCACCACATGACGCGGGTGAGCGTGCTGGTCTGCCCGCCCATGGTCTGCGGCGCGTTGAGATAGGCGATCTGCTGCGCCGAAAGCGGGATGCGGTGCTTCTCGCCGCTGCGGTAGGCGGTCATGTACCAGTAAAGGTAGTGGTCCTGGCACTCGAGCCCGGGCTCGACCGGGTAGCGATCATCCAGCCGGTAGCGGTAGCGCACGTAATCGAGATAGGCGGGCTGGCCGCTCTCGGGGATGTCCGGCACCAGCCGGTCGGTGGTGAAGAGGTTGCGGTGCCGGTCCAGCGCGGGGCGCGGCTCGGGCGCTGCCGGCAGGGCCTCGGCGGCAGGCGTCCCCTCCAGCAGCGCGTGCATCGCTGCCAGCTCGCGCTTCAGCGCAAAGCGGCAGCGGGTCATCAAATCGGCGCCGACGCCGGGGGTGTCTTCCTCGACCGCGAGCTGCAGCCGCCCCAGCTCGACCGCCTCCGGCCCCTCGGTGCGCAGCTGCAGCGCGCCGCCAGCCTCGGCGATCTTCTGATAATGGGTCTCGGTCAGGCCGAACTGGAAGCCGCAGGTCGCCTCGCCGCCGGTGGCGACGCGCACGTCCTCGCGTAGCTCGTCGGCGATGCGCGCATCGAGCAGGGTGGTCCCGGCATAGAGCCCGACCGGCACCCGGCCCTTCTTGCTCTCGCGGTGGATCACCCAGCCACGGATCACCCCCTCGTCGGAGAGCCCGTCGAGATTGCCGCGGAAGGCGCCGTGGTACTGGTGGCCATCGGGCGGCGGCGGCGGGCCCTTCAGCACCCGGCGGGCGGTGGAGCGGAGCTTGGAGAGCAGCGGGCTCATCGGGATTTCCTTGGGCAGAAGGGCAGTCGGTGGGTCAGGCGGCTCAGGCGAGCGCGTCGTAGTCGGACTTGGCCATCATCCGCGCCAGCGCGCGAATGTCGGTGCGCGCCTCCCAGCCGAGCTTCTCGCGGGCCTTGGTCGCATCGCCGATCAGCAGGTCGACCTCGGCGGGGCGGTAGAACTTCGGGTTCACCTTCATCACCAGCTTGCCGCTCTTGCGGTCGGTGGCGGTCTCGGCTTCTCCCTCGCCTTCCCAGGCCAGTTCCATGCCCAGCTCTTCGGCGGCATAGGTGAAGAAGTCGCGGATCGTCGTGGTCACCCCGGTGGCCAGCACGTAGTCATCGGCCTCCTCCTGCTGCAGCATGCGCCACATGCCCTCGACGTAATCGCCGGCAAAGCCCCAGTCGCGCTGCGCGTCCATGTTGCCGAGCTCCACCGCCGCCTCGCCGCCGCGGGCCAGCGCCGCCAGGCCGAGGGTGATCTTGCGGGTGACGAACTCGGCGCCGCGCAGCGGGCTTTCGTGGTTGAACAGGATCCCCGAGCTGGCGTGCAGGCCGAAGCTCTCGCGGTAGTTCTTGGTGATGTAATGGCCGTAGACCTTGGCCACGCCATAGGGCGAGCGCGGGTAGAGCGGCGTGGTCTCGCTCTGCGGCACCGCCTGCACGAGGCCGAACATCTCGGAGGTCGAGGCCTGGTAGAAGCGCACGTCCGGGCGCAGGCTGCGCAGCGTGTCGAGCACCCGCACCACGCCCATGGCATCGACGTCGGAAGTGTAGATCGGCAGGTCCCAGGAGGCGCCGACGAAGCTCTGCGCCGCGAGGTTGTAGAACTCGTCCATCTCGATCTTCTGGATGGTGCGGAAGATGTTGTTCTGCTCGGTCAGGTCGAACTCGTGCAGGGTGACCTGATCGGCGATCCCCAGCAGCTCCAGCCGGAGGGTCTCGGAATGGGAGATGCGCCGCACCCCGCCGTGGACCTCGTAGCCTTTCTCGAGCAGCAGCTTCGCGAGATAGGCGCCGTCCTGCCCGGTGATGCCGGTGATGAATGCTGTCTTCATGGGGTCCTGCCTCTGAAAGTCCCTGTCCGGGCGGTATGCGCCGCCTTCTTGGTCCCTCTCCTGCGCCCCCGTGCGGGAGGCAAGATCAGGTCCTGCGATGTGATAGAGGCCCGGTGGGGGGGGATCAAGCGCACAGGGCCCGCGCCGTGCCCCGGGGGCAGGGTGCTACATGCAAGACACGGCTTGGGGGCAGAGGCAGGCTCAGCCGCGGCGCAGCCGGGCCAGCGCGCCGCGCAAGCGCTGGTGCAGCGGCCAGCGCGGGGTGATGGCGTGCAGCGCGAGGCCGATCTGCCGTTCGTCGGATCCGGTGCCGTCCAGAAGCGGGCTGGCGAAGATGTCGATCTCGAGTGTGAGCGCGGTGCTTTCGGCCCCCGGGGCGTGGCGCGGCGAGGCAAGGCGCAGGGTCACCGGCTCGGCACTGGTGAGCACGCGTTGCAGCACCGGCTGGCCGGGGCTCAGCAGGCGCAGCGTGGCGGGCCGGTCGGGGCGGGCGGTGACGGCCTGCAGGGTCAGGCGCAGCGGCACCGGCTGCGGGAAATGCCCGGCCGAGATTTGCAGCATGGCGTGCGGGCTGCGGCTCAGGGCGGGGCCCGTGTCCCCGGGGTGCCAGCCGAGGCCAAGCCGGATTCCGGTGCCGAGCTCGCGCCCTTCCATGGGCTGCTCGAAACGGCTGTGAGGCGGCAGCAGCATGGCGTTCATCCCTCCGGCGTCAGGCTGAGGTCGAAGAGCCCGAGCCCGGCCAGGCCGCGCTCCTGCCCGAGGCCGAGAACCGCCGGGGTGGCCGAGGAGAGCGGCTCGATCAGCAGCACCGCGGGCGCGGCTTGCAGGTCGGCCGCCTGCAGTTCGAGGTCGAGCTCCACCGGGGTGCTGCTTTGCCAGCGCGGTTCGGCCAGCAGCCTGCCGTTGCAGGAGATCCGCGCGCCCGAGGGGGCCTCGGGGCTGGCCACCGGGCGCAGGCTGAGCGTGAGGCGCTGCGCTGGGGCGCCGGGCAGGATCGGCAGGAAAAGCGCCAGTTGCGGCGCGCGCGATCCGGCGCCCCAGGCGGCACTGGCCTGGAGGCCCGGGGCGAGCAGGGCGCGCTGCGCCGCGAGGCCGAGGTCGATCTCCTGCGGCAGCAGGCCAAAGCTCCAATCCTGCGGGTTGGGAAGCAGATAGAGCGGGTTGCAAAGCTCGGGGTCGAGCAGCCGCGCGAAGCCGAGACCGAGGCCGGGGGGCAGTTCGAGCACCAGCGGCAGCTCGCCCGCCCCATCGAGCGCGCTGGCGGGCAGGCGCAGCAGCAGGTCGCCGGGCAGGCCGGTGCCGGTGACCGGCGCGGCATAGAGGCAGGCCCTGCCGCACTGGACGCGCAGCTCGGCGGTCTCGCCGTCGGCGCGTGTGCCGCTGATGCCTAGGTGCAGCAGGAGCGCCTCCTGCCCGGGGCGCAGCGCGCGGTCTCCGCGCAGCCAGAGCTCGGCGCGCGGCGCGGAGGTCCGGCGCAGCCCCTCTTCCGGTGCCTGCCAGCCGGCGCCGAAGCGGATCTTCTGCTCGGTCGCCTCGCTGCCGGCCTGGGCGATCTCGCCGGCGAGCAGCGGTGGCAGGATCTGGTCGGGAGACGTCTCTGGGGGCGTTTTGGGCGGGCTCTGCAGCGCGCGCTGGTAGGCCTCGGCGGTGGCGTGGGCATAGCCCTCCCAGGACATGTGCCGGGCGACATGCGCGCGCAGCGCGTCGGCACGGTCGGCGGCGTCCGGGTCGGCCAGCGTGGCCGCGAGCGCGGCGCGCAGGCTCTCGGGGTCGGCGGGATCGCAGTAGCGCGCGAGGTCGCCGAAGTATTCGCGCTCCGAGGAACGCTCCGAGAGCACCAGCGGCACGCCCGCCGCCGCCGCCTCGAGCGCCGCGAGCGAGGCGCCCTCGGCCCAGCTCGGCAGCACGAAGGCGCGGGCGCCTGCCAGCGCCGAGCGCAGCATCTCGCCGCCGGGCTCGAGCCGCCCCGGGCGGATCAGCCGCTCCCCGAGCTCAGAGCGGATCCGCGCGGCATAGCCGGGATCGCCGTCATGGCCGACCAGCACCAGATCGAGCGGCAGGTCCCGCAGCGCCCGCGCGAGGCTGAGCTGGTTCTTGCGCGGCTCGACGCGGCCGATGCAGATCACGTAATCGCCGGCGCCCGCGGGCAGGTGGGCCTGCCGGAAAAGCGCCGGATCGCCGCCCGGCCAGAGCGCCGCATCGACCGGGTTGTGGACCAGGCTGGCGCGCTCGGGCGGCACCTCGGCGCCGAGTGCCGCCAGCGCCGCGCGCTCGGCCTCGCTGAGGAAGATCACGTGATCGCAGAGCGCCAGCATCTCGCGCACCATGGCGTGATAGCCCGGGGCGATCTCGTGGTGCTGGCCGCGGGTCTGCAGCTGGCGGCGCAGCGCGGCGCGGGTCTGCGGCGGCAGATCCGGCTGCTGCAGGGGCTCCCAGAGCGGCATCTCGCTGAAATCGAGGTAGATCGGCGAGAAAACCACCCGCTTGCCCGCGGCCCTGAGATCGCGCAGCGCCGCCAGAGCGCTCTCGGGCGGCCAGACGTTGAAGAGATGCACGGTCTCCTCGGGGATCTCCGCGGCGCTTTCGTAGAGCCCGGCCTCTGCGGGCCAGCCGATCTGCCGCAGCGCCTCGGCGCTGCGCGGCACCCGCACGCTGGGGCCGCCGAGCGTGCGGTCCTCGCCGCCATGCAGCAGCAGGCGCACGGGGGCGAGGGAGGGGTCGGTTTCGGCCATGCGTCTCTGGGGTGTCTCTTCGGGCGAGGGATGTGCCAAGGTTCTCGCAGAGCCCGCGCGCAGCGGCAAGCGCAGGGCACGGGGCGGCGCCTGTGGCGTGGCTGCCGCGGCACGCAAGGCTGGCGGCGCGGATCTGGCAAAGCCGGGGCGGGGCGGATAGCTAGGAGCAAAAGCATCCGGCGCCGCGCCTTTCGGGGGCGGAGCCGGGCGGGACGGGAGCATCTCTTGAAGCGATTTCTGGCAGCGGCGCGCATCGGACAGAGCCCCTATTTCGACCGCTCCTGGTACGTCCGGCGCTACCTGCCGGGCGCGCGCCCGGTCTTTGCGGCGCTGCACTACCTGCGCGAGGGCGCGGCCGCCGGCTTCGATCCGGGACCGGGGTTCAGCACCCGCGGCTATCTCGCCGCCCATCCCGATGTCGCCGCCGCCGGGGTGAACCCGCTCTTGCACTACGAGCGCTACGGCCGGGCCGAGGGGCGCGAACTGACGCCGCCGCTGGGGCCGGTCGCCCGCCCGGAGCGGGAGGGACAGCAGGCCGCCGAGATGGCGGTGATCGTGCATGCCTATCATCTCGAAGTCTTCAACGAGCTGCGTCGGGCCCTGGAAGCCTTCCCCGAACACGCCGATATCTATGTCAGCTACCCGCGCGGCTCGAAGGCCCATGACGAGGCGCTGATCCGCGCGAACTTTCCCGGCGCGGTGCCTGTGGCGGTGGACAACCTCGGGCAGGACGTGGGCGCCTTCCTGCAGGTGCTCGAGCGGATCGACCGGCGCGGCTACCGGGTCTTTTGCAAGCTGCATTCGAAGATGGGCGACAAGCTGCCCGCGGTCTGGCGGGAGATGCTTCTTCGCGGCACGGTCGGCTCGGCGGCGCGGGTGGCGGAGTTTGAAGCGATCTTCCGCGACCACCCCGAGGTGCTGCTCGGCGGCGCTCGCGAGCTCTTTCTGCACGGGCCGAGCTACCTGCTGGGAAATGCCGCGGCGCTGACCGGGCTGCTGGAAAGGGCCGAGGTTCCTCCCGACGTGCTCGAGAGCGATTGGGGCTTTTTCGGCGGCACCTTCTGCTGGCTGCGCGCCGAGCTGGTCGAGCGGCTGATGGCCTGCCTCGGTGCCGGGGAGTTTCATCCCGGGCCGGTGCAGCGCGATGGCCAGTTGGCGCATGCCGGCGAGCGGTTGCCGGGGCTGCTGGCGCAGGCGATGGGCGGGCAGGTGGCGCTGGCCTCCTGCCTCGATCCCGAGGCGCCGGTCACGGTGCTGCCCGGGCTGCCGCCGGAGGCGCCGCGCCGCAACATCCCGATGACCGAGCTGCTTGGCGGGCTGGGCACGCGCTGGATCACACCGGCGGTGGCGGCGATGGCCGCGGGGCAGGCGCCGGGGCTCGGCGCGGACCGGCGCTACAGCCCGGCGGCGCGGGCCGCGGCACCGGTGGGCGATTATGCCATTCTCACCCCGACCGGCGACCGGCCCGAGGCATTTGCCCAGTGCCTGCGCATGGTGGCGACCCAGAGCCTGCAGCCAAGGGAATGGATCGTGGTGGACGACGGCGCGCGCCCGCTTACCGAAGATATCGCGCTGCCGGACTGGGCGCGCTACGTACGCCGCGCCCCGGGCCCGCAGGATCCGCCGCACACGCTGCCCTGCAATGTGCTGGCGGGACTAGAGCACCTCAGCGCCGAGCGGGTGCTCATCTTCGAGGATGACGACTGGTACTCGCCGCTCTACGCCGAGTTCCTGCTGCCTTGGCTGGACAGCTTCGATCTCGTCGGGCTCAACCTGATCCGCTACTACCACCTGCAGGGGCGCGCCTGGAAACATGGCTTCCAGCCCGCCCATACCGCCTTTGCCCAGAGCGGCTTCCGCCGCGGCCCGGCCTCGGAATGCCTGGCGCGGGTCTGCCGCTCGGAGAACGACGAGCTCCGCCGGCAGGGGCTGGTCGACCGCCACTGGTGGCACGGCTTCGAGGGGCCCAAGTACCTCATCCAGGACCACCCGGCCCTGCATCTGGGGCTGAAGGGCGGCTCTGGCCGTCCCGGGCTCGCCTCGGGCCATGACCGCGCCGAGGTGGATTACATCCCTGACCCGGAGGGGGCGTATCTCGCCGGGGTGCTGGGCCCGGATAGGGTGTATTACGAGGGCTGAGCGGGGCGCCTACTGCGCAGGTTGGATGGGAGCAGTGCAGTCTTCTCGAGTGAAGCCGAGCTTCTGTAGGAACTCTCGTGCAAATGCGGAGCGGGGTGACGTCATCGCCCGCCACGCCTCGAAGAACGCCGGATCCTCGCGCAAGTTCGGTCCGCCCTGCAGTTCGGTGTACAGCGAGAAGGCATGCGCGTCGCTGTCAGCAGTCACCCGGGCGAGATATCTTTCCGCGTTGCCGGTAAAGATGATGTCGGGCGCGACGAGCTCGACGATCTCGGGGTGCAGGAAGGGCGTTCTGAGATGGACAACTCTGCTAAACACGGCACTCAGCTGCTTCAGCATCATGCGGAAGAAAGAATCTCCGAACATGAGGACAGTCCCGTCGTGTTCGGCCCCGGGATTGAACAGAAGGTCAATCATCCCGTTGTTGAATCCCCCCGGGCTGCGCAATTCGGTTACCGGCCAGTTGGCGTCTAGAACCACCCCCTCCTGAAACAGCCGGGGAGTGAACTTGTTGCCCAGATCGCCGCTCCAGCGCTGGGGCTTCATAATCCGGGCTTCGATCTGTGTGAGCGCACGTTCTGCCTGTATGTCCACGCGGGCCAGCATCAGGCGCAGCACGGCAAGCGAGCCGTGATCCGTCAGATGCGTGTCGAGCTTCTGGAAGGCTGGCTCAGGGGCGTCGTGCAACTGATCGGCGGGGTAGAGGACAAGGGGGCGGGTCCGATCGCCCAAGTGCGCCGTGTAGAGATCTCCAAGCCGCGTCACCGGCTGATAGGGAAAGGCCTCGGTCATCACCGATTGCTTGTCGGGAAAGATCACATGTGCAAAGCGGGCCCCTGCAGCGGATGCGATCTTGCCGCGCGAGGCGATATTTCTTTCGAAATTCGCCAGCGAGTCCGGGCCGGGCCGCCAAGCCCCGGTGGCATATTTCAGCACCGAATGATTGCCGCCGATGAGGAAGGCGACGCCGTCCTCCGTCAATAGAGCGTCGCCCTCGATGGTGATGCCAGATGTGGCGACCGGGTTTGAAACCTCGACTTTCTGGGCGGGTGGCTTGGTCGCCGGAGCTCCTGTGGCGATGCGTTCGAGAACATGGCGGATCCCTGCCCAGGACGGCATGCCGAGGGGCCCCTGCTCCACCATCGAAGAGACCAGTCTCAGCTCTGCAGTTTTGCTCGCCTTGGGGCTACCGGTCGGTTTGTAGCGATGTCTCGGGGTCTCGTTGCGCGCGGTGATCGGCGTCTCGGTCGCGGTTTCCCAGTCGATCACTTCTGCGCTTTGCCAGAATTCGGGTTTCGTCCCAAAGCGGGTGGCAAGCTGCGGCGAGAGATCCGCGCCACCAGCAGCCAGGATGATCGGGTGACAGCTTTCCACGGTATGTTGCCTGAGACAGTCCTCGAGTGGCGGTTGCCCGGGGGCGGGATCGAGTGGCATGACGATCAGCCCCGCATCGGCCAGCTTTCTGCTGCCGGTGGCTCCGAGCAATGTGACCAAGATATCCAGCCAGACCGAACGCCCGGTCAGCACAACAGGCCTTCCGGCGCTGTTCCTGATCTTCTTAGCGAGGGCGACCATATCCGCCTCGACCGTCGCCACTGCACGCTCGTATGCGGTCAACGCGTCGAGCCCATCGAACAGCATGCCGCTCAATAGCAAATAGCCGATCTGGGAAGGGTTGGAGGAGGGATCAATGAAGAGGCGGCGGACATCATGCATCGGCCTTCTGAGCAGCGGCGCCAGATCGACAACATCAAGATCGGGAAGCCGTGCAACGATCTCCTCATAGGTGAAGACCGGATGCTGGTAGCGGCCGTCCGTGATGTGCTTGCCCGCCATACGGTCATGCACCTGCCGTCCGAACAGGCACCAGAAAACATAGCGTGCTCGGTTCCCGAACCGGTCGTGCCAAGCCTGCAGGGCCGCCATGCTGCGGTCAAGCATGGCCCTGTCGTGCTCCGGGGTCAGCGCCTCCGGGGCGATCGCAAGAAATCCATCCTGCAGCAGTGGCCCGGACTTGGCTTCGGCATCAAGAAGGATGCCGTTGCCAAAGCGGAAGTCCGGAACGAGAAGGGCGAGGTGGCCATGTTCGCCAAGCGTGGCAGTTGCCCGGTCGAACAACATGCGGGACCAGACAGGCGCGCCGCCAAGGCCGCAGAACTTCTCGGGAGGCAGCGGGCCGGGAACCACGCCGTCCCGCAGGTGCCATTGCCAGCGGATCGCATGTGACGGGCCAACCACCATGTCTGGCTTTCGGGGCGTCTTGCCCAGCTGTGCCAGTTGTTCGGGTGAAAAGAACTTGTTCTTCATGCATCCGACCATGGCGGTTTGCCAAGGACCTGTCATCTGCCCATTGCGCTGACGTTTCGAAAACAGCCGCGCCGCTTCCTGCCGGTCACCGCTGGCGAAAGCTAGTTGCAGGAGTTGCCAATCATGATCGGCAGAGATCAGGGGCTCGTCCCTCAAATGGCGCAGATAATTGGCGGCGCCGTCCCTGTTCCGGGCGCGCACAAGATTTATTGCATGACCATGCATGGCTACGACCGTGGTCGCGGGGTCGAGAGAATGCCCGGCCTGCTTGGCTTGCGCCAAAAGCGTGACCGCTGCATTGGAAAAACGGCAGGCCAATAGCAGCTTGCCACGGCGCGCCAAGGCATTGGCTGCACCGGTCAGGGCCACGGGCGAACGGTGCCGCTCGCGACGTATTGCACTCCGGAAGGCTTGTAGCTCAAAGGTACCATCAAAGATGCTGCGGATTGTTGCAGACAGCATTCCGCATTCCAGCAACATGCGCATGCAGGAATGCTCGGAGAAATCGAGCGGTACCAGGTGAATACCGTCATGGTCCTTCGTGATCATGTCGATATGCTGCTGGTCCAGAGAAAATCTCGGGTCCGAAAGTAGCCAGGTGTTCGCAGTCGGCGCGTGATCCAGCCAGCTGTCGTCATATCGCGCAATGCGCTGGCGGTCGTCCATCCAGCGAGGGTCGAAGCTGGCGCGCGTCAGATCGACACTGGCCTGAGGGTAGAGTGCCAGAACGCCGGTCGCCCCCAAGGGTCTGGCAAACATCAGCGCTCCGGTGCCGCCCATGCTGGCACCATATGTCCAGACCTCGCGACCGGGAGGGATATGGCGCCGGATCGTTTCGATGGCCTGAGCCATATCCTCACTCTGCCACCAGTGGTTCCACTTCGGCACGACATGGAACGCCGAGATCCCGGCTTTCGTGAAATACTCGCGGCCAAACCCTTCCTGTCCGCTAACCGGATGGCGCTGAGGGCCGGGCAGGCGTGGCGTGAACGTGACCACCACTTGCCGGCTGTTCGGGCCGGGCACCAGGATCACGGCGACATCCTCTGTTTCGAACAGGATGTCGGCGCCGGAAGGGGGATGGCTTACCAAGTCAAAGCGTCCCTTGATTTTGCTTGTGCGATTTGGGTTTCCTGCTGCTCTCTCAATGCCTGTTCGATCCGGTCGTGCATCTTCACCGCCAAGGGTTGCGGGGCGTGGTTCAACGGCGCCTCGGGATCGATGGGAGCACCGAGCGGCTTGCCAGCGACCTCTGCGGCATGGCCGAACAGGCGTTCGACGACATGCGCCAAGGCGCCGTCATTGGCGCCGGTCTCGGCTGCGAAGGACGTCATCGACAGCCCGAGCGAGGCAACCAGCGGCCGCAGGCAGGCCGGACGCACCCAGAACATCGTGCCTGCAAAGAAGCCCTCGGCCTCGGCCTCGTCAAAGGCCATGTGGGCGAGCACGCCGCGATCGTGGTAGGGATACTGCACCAGACCAAGGTAATGCGGCTCGGGGCCGACCATCGTCACGTCTGGACCGCGCCGGAAGGCGGCGAGGATCTCGCTCACCCGCTCCCGGCTGCCCAGAAGCGCCGCGAAGGCCTCGTCGCGCCACAGATCGCCAAGTTCCGGCCGCAGCCGCCCGGCCAGATAATAGCCGCGCTTGGTCTGTATCTTCAGCACCGCATCGTAGGCTTTATCCAGCAGGGTCGGCAGCAGATCGACAAACGGCCCGATGTCGCGGCCGCGATTGGCCGCGTGGTAGAACTGGGCCTGGGGATAGGCCTCGCGCACCATGGCCTCGATCCGCCGGCTGCCCCAGTCCGGCAGGGTTACGATCAGGTCGAACGCTTCGGGGATCGCCTCGAGACGGCTCAGGAGCTCGGGTACCAGGTCGCGGTAATAGAGGTGTGCAACCACCGCCACGCGGCTGCTGCTGCGGGCCAGCCCCTGGCGGATCGCGCCAAGGTCCGCCTTTCGCCGCGCTGCCTCCGATGGCGTCAGCGCATGCTCCGGCAGGATGCCGGAGGTGGTGTCGAGCACAAGCCGGGCCGCGGCTGTCAGGTGCTCTTCCAGCCGTTCCTTGGAGACCCCCGGAAGCCGCTTGCGCGGGACCCGGCGTTCGATCAGGCCGCGCGAGCGGTAATGCGCGAGCGGCGCGGCGCCAACCGCTTTCACGTCGGGATATTTGTCCAGGTAGAAGGCTGGGTCGAGAATTTGGCCTTCGGATGCGATGGTCGCGACACCTTCCGGCGTGGCCAAGGCGCCCCGCAGCCAAGTGCTGAACCCCTCGATATCGGACTTGCCGGAATGCGTCAGGAGCCGACGGGCC
Source organism: Alloyangia pacifica (assembly GCF_003111685.1). Classification (NCBI taxonomy): domain Bacteria; kingdom Pseudomonadati; phylum Pseudomonadota; class Alphaproteobacteria; order Rhodobacterales; family Roseobacteraceae; genus Alloyangia; species Alloyangia pacifica. Next base: position 92,938 of record NZ_CP022194.1, read on the forward strand.
GCCGGCACCCAGGCAGTGCTGTCCTGATCGCCCGCCTGTCCTGTCGTGCCCGGGACGACCGGCGCGATGACCGGCGTGCCGAACTCCTGTTGGCCAGCAATCGACTGGCCGGAAAAAGCCCAGGATTCCGCGTAGCGCTGTGTCGAGGCCGAGGTGATCCGCCAGAAGCCCTTGGCCACGGCTGCCGCATCATCGCCGTGCTGGCGGTAGAGCCGGTCGATGATGCCGATGCGGCGTTCGAAGGAGGAGATGTCGGAGCGGATCTTTGCGGATTGCAGGTAGCCGCCGAGGAAGAAGCGGCGCAGCAGGCCGATGCCGTCTAGATAGGCTTCGCGATCGAAGCGGCCGGCGAGGAACTCGTCGAGTGTCGGGAACAGGTCGCGCGGCTTGTAGATGGCGTCTCCGAGCACGACCACGGGCTTGTCGAAGTAGAGCGCTTCGAAGCCGACCGAGCTGTTCACGGTGACGGTGAGATCCGCCAGCGAGATGAGCTGCGGGTTCGAGGGCCGGGTCTCGCCGGGTTCGAGCCAGATGACCTGATCCGCCCATTGCCGCAGCTCGACCTTTGCGACGCTTTCCGCCATCGCTCCCTGCGGCCGATGCTTGGTCGCGGGATGGGGGGTGATGATTGTGGTATAGCCCGCGGCCGCCAGCTTCGGGACCGCATCCAGAACGACATCCCGCAGCGACTGGTAGGGCGAAAAGCGCAGAAGATTGGCGTCGTCGAAGAGTTGCAGCGGCAGGAACGCAAGCTTCTCCACACCCGCAACCCGCGCCAGAAGATCGCCGGGCATCGGAGCAACCTGCAGCTCGTATGGCATGGCCTCGATGTTCTGGGAATAGGCCAGCATCGCCTCAGCGCGCGACATCGGAACGTCTTCAACGATCTCACGCAGGTCGGCAACCGTCAGCTTCGGCACGATCCCCGAGCCGTTGGTGCCGTAGGGGTCCATGACCAGCGAGTCGAAGAACGGCGGCCGGGTGCAGCCGAGCTCCATACCGATCCGGGTGATCTCCCGGTCCTTGATGAAATTGGTCACCGCGCCATTCTCGCCCCAATGTATGATGACGTCGAAGGGGAAGCGCCGCCAGATGCGCTCGAGGACGGCTTCGTAGTCCTTGGCGATTTGGCCAGTGCCTGCCATCAGGTTCAGCCAGTGAGGAAACCCCTGACCGACCCAAGGCACGTTGTAACGCGAGAAGATCGCCTCATCTTCCTTGGTGGACCTGATCAGGCGCAGATCGGCGGTCGTGAGGGCGTCCTTCAGTAGATCGAAGGTTGCGGCGTTTGCGTAGATCCGAGTGTCGAGCCGGGGGCCGGTCTCTAGCAGCGGTGCAAAGCTCTGCGCAACATCCTTGAAATGCGTGAATACGTTCCGGATCGGATGCGGTTCGACGTAGAACAGAACTCTCATTGCAAATCTCCCAGAGAAATCAGCTCGTCCACGGAATAGGTGTCTTTCAGGAAATTCATGTTCCGCTCCGCCATGCTGCGCTGGTCAGAAGGACTGAGGGGTTCCGACAGGGCCTCGTGCCAGTCGTTGGGATCGGCGGCCAAGGTCAGGTGTTCCGCTCCAATGGCCTGCATGTCCGGAATCGGGCTGGCGACGAGGCGGCATCCCGAAAGCGCCGCCTCAAGGAATTTCACGCGTGACTTGCAGGCATTGAATGCACTGTCTTCCAGCGGAGCGATCACCGTGGCGCACATGGTCATCAGGCTTGGTAGACGGAGATAGTTGACGACCTGGGCCGTCATCACATTGGGCAGCGCCGCGATGCCGCCCGGGACGAGGACCGGTCCGACGACCAGCAGGGTTATGTCGCTGTTTTCCGACAGCACCCGATGCAGCGCGGCCTCGACGACCGGGAAATCCCGGTCATGGCTCTTGGTGCCTGCAAAATAGCCGATCATTCGTGGCGATCGCTTCCTGTATGCGGTCCCGAGATCGTCATGGAAGGTCAGCATGGTCTCTGACACGATGTTTGGAACTACCCGCACATCGGCACCGGGGTTGAATTCGCGCGCCCGGGCCGCGAGCGGCTCGGTCGAGGCAGTGACCTTGTCGAAAACCTGCAGTGCCTCGAGATTGTTGGCAAAGGCCGCAGAGGCGCGATCCGGGGTCAGCGTGCCGTTCTTCACCGCCGAGGAAATCATCGCGATCTCCTCGGTGCCGAAGATTAGGTCGTCGTAATCGGCGATCAGGCAGCGTCCGAGCCGGCGCAGCGTGCTGATGACCTCGAGAAATCCACCACGGGATATATTGGGGCGGTGGAAGATATAGACGTCATAATCGAAGGAGGGGTTCTTGTAGAACTGGTTGGCGGAATAGACAGCGCAGAAATGGCCGCTCTTCTTTAGCGCCTCGCTCGGATGGTAGGCCCGGTAGCGCACGGAAGGATCGAGAAGCGGCCTGTCCGCCCGGCCGGTTTCGGAGACAAAGCAGATCGTCTTGCGTTTCATAAATGACCTATTTTGAAGTCGCGTTGATTACCTGGCACTTGCATAAGGACGCAGGGGGGAGATTTCCGCAAAAGAAATGCCCTATGGCTCTTGCGCCGTGCCGCTGCGGTGGCAGGGAGGAGCCCATACGGCATGGCGTGGCTGGTGGTTTTGTGGGCCGCTCCGGGGCCGGGCATGAGCATGCCTAGACCGCTCACTTGCCCTCGAGCTCCGCCAGAGGCTTTCTGTAGCGCTCTTCCATGATCTCGCGGATGCGCCCGGCGTGCCGCGCGTCGGCGATCTCCAGCACCATCTGCCGGGTCTCCAGCCCCGAGCGCAGCTGCGCCTCGCGCGAGATGCCGGTCCAGACGCCGCCTGCGTGCTGATGATAGACGCTCATCTCTTCTTTCAGAAAGCCGATCGGGCCGAAGCGCTCGAAGAAGAAGGCCATGGCGATCTCGTTGAAGCGCTCGCGGAAGAGTCGGTCGGGCAACTCGGGCAGCAGCTTCGTCCTCAGCATGCAGGAGGAGAAATTGGCGATCAGGTTCATCGACGGATCGGCGAGGAAATCCTCGCCGCGCAGCTTGGTCGTGGTAAGCCCGGTCTGCCGGTCTAGGAAGGACTCCTTGCCCGAGGGCAATTGCCGTACTCGGATCATCGAGAAGACCATCGAGCAGTCGTCGTTCTGCTGAAGGAAGCGCGCCTGCTTTTCCAGCTTGCAGGGATCCGTCCAGAGATCGTCGCCCTCGAGAATGGCCAGGTAGTCGCCGCTGGCGGCCTGGAAGAGGTGGCGGAAATTGCCCGAGATGCCGAGGTTCCGCTCGGGGCTCACGTCACGTACCAGCATCGGGAAGCGCTTCTGCCAAGCGCGGATCCGCTCCCGCGTGCCATCGGTCGAGCCATCGGAGGAGACGAGGATCTCGTGCCGGAAAGCGCCCAGTTGCGCGACCGCGCTGGCGATGGTGGCGTCGATATAGGCCTCCTGGTTGTAGGCCGGGATCATGGTGGTGATGCGGATCATGCGCCGTGCAGCCTCTTCATTGTCTGGGACACGCCTTCGAGCGAACAGGCCTCGCCAAGCGCGGTCTCGGAGATCTCGCCCTGCATCGACACCAGCGCGACCCGGTTGTCCGGGTCCTGCCAGAGCGCAAGACCAAGCGCCCGCTCAAGGCCGTGCTCGATCGCGCCGTCGCGCAGGAACTGCACGCTGTAGCCCTCGGAGTCGCACATGTGGCGCGCCAGCTGCAGGTAGATCTGCGGCCGCACCCAGAACATCGTCCCGGCGACGAAGGCCCAGTCGCTCTCTAGGTGATCTGAAAGCCCGGTTTCGCCGGCGAGCAGCGTCAGCTGATCGAGGCTGGCGGGGATCGAGTTGCGGATGCCGTGCTTGTAGAAATCGCCGCTGCAGGCCATGGCAAGATGCGCGTCCGCGCGAAAGCGCTCGACGATCTCGTCCACCAGATCTGCCGAGCCGAGCAGTGGCTCGAGCAGGCCGCGCCGCCAGGCATCGCCCCAGGGCTCGACGTCCCGCTTGGTATGGATCTTGAGCAGCAGCTGGTAGCTCTTGAAGGTCGAGATCAGCTCGAGGAAGGGGCCGATGTCCGCGCCGGCATTGGCATAGCGCAGCACCCTGGCGTGCGGATAAACCTCGCGGATCAGCGCCAGCGCGGCGTGGTCCTCGTCGAGCGAGGTGGTGACGAAGAGGTCGAAGTCGAAACGGATGTTGCGCAGGTACTCAAGGCATTCCGGCACCCGGTCAGGGTGGAAGACATGCAGTTGCACTGCCACCCGGTAGGCCGAGGAATCGAGGATCGTCTCAGCCTCGAGCGTGGCCGGACGCGCCTTGGCGCGCACCTGCTCGAGCAGATCCTGCAGCGACTCGCGTGAGACATGCTCCTTGTTGGTGATCCGCTCGGCGCTGCCGTCATCGTAGGTGACGCCGACATAGGGCAGCCCGACCACCCGGGTGCGCGTGGCGACATTCAGGATGAAATCCCAATCGACCAGCCGACGCAGGTTCTCGTCGAAGCGCAGATCCCGGAACGGGCCGGACCAGCGCAGGAAGAAGCAGTTCAGGTCTATGAAGTTCTCCTGGAGGCAGGATTCATAGTCGAACTCGGCATAGAGTATGAATTTCGACTGCCCGGCATCATCCTGGATATCGGCGGCGCAATAGCCGGCGGAAGTCTCTGCCCGCGTCGCGTGCTTGAGCATGAATTCGATCATGCGCGGGTGCCAGGAATTGTCGGAGTCGAGGAAGAAGATCCAGTCGCCACCGGCCAGGTCGAGCCCGGTGTTGCGCGCGCCTGAGACCCCCTTCTGATACCCGTTGACGGCCCGTACAAGGCGTGGATCGTCGATGTCGCGCAGGATCTCGGCGGTGTTGTCGCTGCTGTGGTCGTCGACGACGATTAGCTCGAAGTTTGCATGAGTCTGCGCCAGCACCGACGCGATGGCCGCCGGCAGCAGCGCGCCGCGGTTGTACGTGGGCATGACGATCGAGACCTTGGTCCCGGCGTGGTCATGCGGTAGGGCCTCCAGCTCCCCGGTCATCGCGTCATGCGCTGCCCAGTCCCACTCGCGGTTGCGGCGTCTGAAAATCCGGCCACACTTCTGCCGAAGGTGCTGCGTGCCGTCGTCTATGACCGGATAGGTGGGGCGACGCTCGGACTGTCCGGCGCGGAGGTAATGCAGGAGCGGGTCCATGCCCGACGATCGGATGTCGCGGTTGGCGTTGCGGTAGCTCGGGGCGCAGAAGCCCGGCGAGGGGCTGCGTCCCATGCGGTGACCGATCCAGAGATAGTGCTCGACCGGATCGACGCCGAGTAGGGACACGTCCTTGTAGCGCTCAAGATACCAGGCCGCGTCGAAAAGCCCTGAGGCCTTCACCAGGTCTATATCCGCTTGAGAGACGCGTTGCTTGAGGTCCATTGTCGGCTCCGGGAAAGGATGTGCCGGCGCGGCGCCGGCGAAGGGCAGGGGGGCTCAGCGGCTAGGACTCAAGAGGTTCGGCCTCCGCGCAGGAAGTCGATGGTCCGCCGCAGCGGGCTGGTCAGTTTCCAGGCGGTGCTGGAGAGCACCGCGTCGATCACTCCCTGCGCCTGCTGCTCGCGCTGCCGCGCCTCAGCGAGCTGCTGCGCCAGAGCGTTTTGCTGGGTCTCAGCTTCGAAAAGCAGGCTGCTCAGGCTGGCCAGTTCCTCGAAGCGCTGCTCGAGGCGAAACTCTAATGTGCGGATCCGCGCGCTGTCGTCCACTTCGCCCTCCTCCGCCTCCGATGCGGGGGCATTGTCCTGCCAGGGCTCCGACAATGCCACGCCTGTCTTTCGGCGGGCGAAGGAAGGATTGTGCCGCGCCGCCTCGATGAAGACGTCGAGCAGGGCCGCGGCGCGCTGGAACTCCGCGTCGAGCTGGTCGAGTGCGGCATGGTCCGCTGTCTCCTCGCCGGTCTCCTGCCAGCGGCGCAGGATTGCATCGGCCTGCTGTAGCCAGCCCGCCTCATGGAGGGCGGCGCCTGCGGCGCTGTATGGGATCGTTTGGAAGAGAGTTTCGGGGGCATTCTCAAGCGCTGCATCCACCTGCCGCCCCGCCTTGGCGGTATTGCGCGGGAATGAAAAGCCTAGGGTCTTCTCGAGCGCCGTGAGCTCCGCCCGCCAGTCGCTCTGCAGCCTTTCGCTGCAGACGTGAGCTCTTAGCTGTCCGCGGGTGGCGCGCTCGCTGGTCAGCGCCGCGCGCAGCCAGGCGAGCTGCGACGCCTCGGGGGGTAGCGTTGCGTCAGCCTTAATGTCGCGGGCGCTGCCGGGGATGTGCAGATAGGCCAGATCGTAGCCGCAGCGGCGCAACGCCGCGCTCCAGAAGGGCACCAGCAGCGCCAGCCGCGGCTCCCAGAGCAGCGGCATCCGGGCGCCGTGGAATTGCTGGCGCAGCAGCGCTTCGGCCTCGCTGAGAAAGCCGTCGTAGACCGGGGAGTCCTGCCAGGAGACGGGCAGCGGGGCTAGATCGCTCCGGTCCCGATCAAGGCAGGCGAAAATCTGATCATGCAGCGCCACGATCTCGGGAGCGACCGCGGCGGGCTCCGTGGCGGAAGCGCCTGCGGGCAGGTTGCAACCGAGGCGCTGCAGGATGCCGCACAGCTGCTCGGCGCCCGCGGGCCGAGAGCCGAGCACCACCAGGCAAAGTGGCCTTTGGCTGCCAGGGGTTTCGGTCGGGGATTGGGTTTTGGACTTGGTCATGCGGCCTCGCGGTCCGTTAGGCTCATGCCTTGAGGCCCGTGGTATCGCGCAGTAGCCCCATCAGATACCGCCCGTAGTCGTTCTTGCGGAATTTCTCGGCCCGCGCCGCGAGCTGCTCGCGGTCGATCCAGCCTTGGTCGAAGGCGATCTCCTCGGGGCAGCCGGCCTGCTGGCCCTGACGCTTCTCCAGAGTACGCACGAAGTTGCCCGCGTCGAGCAGCGAGCCATGGGTGCCGGTATCGAGCCAAGCGTAGCCGCGGCCCATGCGCTTCACGTCGAGCTGGCCCTCGTGCAGGTACATTTCCAGCAGCGTGGTGATCTCCAGTTCGCCGCGCGGCGAAGGCTCGACCTTCTTGGCGCGCTCCGGTGCTGATCCGTCGAGGAAGTAGAGCCCGGTCACCGCGTAGTTCGAGGGCGGCACCTCGGGCTTCTCGATGATCGAGGTGGCGCGGCCGTCCGCATCGAAATCCACCACGCCGTAGCGCTCGGGATCGGCGACGCGGTAGCCGAAGACTGTGCCGCCGCTCTCGCGAGCATCGGCCTGGGCCATCATCTCGGGCAGCCCGTGGCCGTAGAAGATATTGTCCCCCAGCACCAGCGCCGAGGGGGCACCGGCGAGGAACTCCTCGGCCAGGATAAAGGCCTGCGCCAGCCCGTCGGGGCTCGGCTGGACAACATAGGTGAGCGAGATGCCCCACTGGCTGCCGTCGCCGAGGGTGCGCTGGAACTGCTCCTGGTCCTGCGGCGTGGTGATCAGGCAGATCTCGCGGATGCCGGCGAGCATCAGCACCGAGAGCGGGTAGTAGATCATCGGCTTGTCGTAGATTGGCAGCAGCTGCTTCGACACGCCGAGGGTGATCGGGTAGAGCCGGGTCCCGGAGCCCCCTGCGAGGATGATGCCTTTACGCTTGGTCATTTTACACGTTGCCTCAAGTCGGGAGTAGGTCTGGGAAGGAGAGCATTCGCGGGTCAAGATGCCCCGCGTAGAGCGCCAGGTCGGCGGCGTAGAGATCGGCGACGCGCCGGGCCAAATCGGCATCGTAGAGCCGGTCATGGGCAGGCAGGCGGCCACCGCGCTTCAGATCGGCGAGCTTGATCAGCGGCAGGTCGGCAAAATCGCCCGTCTCGATCTGCGTCAGCCGGTCGGTGCCATGGCCGGTGAGCGCGCGGGCATCCTGCACCTCGAACCCGATCTCGTCGCGCAGCACAGGGATAGCCTCGGCGAAGCGCTCGAGCGCGAAAACCCGGCTGTAGCGGTCGTAGACCAGGAAATCCTGCTGCGGACGCCAGTGGATATTGCTGCTCAGCAGGTTTGGCTGTTCCAGCAGTTGCACGAAGTCGCGAAAGCTCAGCCGATCGGGATCGAAACCGTCGCGGGTCAGCCGGTGGAGTTGCCAGAGTTCGGGGGTTTTGTCGACGATCTTGTCGAGAAAGACGCTGGCCAGCCGGGCATGTGGGCAGCGCAAAACCGTGAAGCTGAAAGGCGCGCGCACCAGCTCGGAGAGGCTAGCGGCGAATGTGCCGTTGTTGAGGTGGATCCAAGTCCAGTCCTCGGCGCCGGCGATGCAGTTGTTCGCCAGCGCCAGCGAGTAGCGCAGCGTTGAGCAGGCGTTTTTTGGAATGAAGCTGTAGATCGCCCCCGAGGGGTAGTGGGTCAGCGCGTGACGCGCAGCAAGGCCATGCGCCGCGTTCTGCGACAGCGTCACATCCTCGGTCCGGGCGTATCTTAGTAATCCCGTCACGTGGCTGCGGTCCTCCGGCATGCGCGTCGCCCGGTCATGCCGGGGTCTTCGGCGCCGAGTTTCCGGTGCCGAGCCGCTGGCCGACCCCCGCGCGGGCCTGCAGCGGGCGCCACCAGGCCTCGTTGTCGAGGTACCATTGCACGGTCTTCTCAAGGCCTTCCTCGACGGTCACCGAGGGGCGCCAGCCGAGCTCTTCGCGGATTCGGCTCGGGTCGATGGCGTAGCGCGCGTCATGGCCCGGACGGTCGGTGACGAAAGTGATCTGGTCGGCGTAGGAGCCGCTCTGCTTCGGGCGCTTGGCATCGAGGATGGCGCAGAGGGTCTTCACCAGCTCGAGGTTGGTGCGCTCGTTCTCGCCGCCGATGTTGTAGCTGCGCCCGAGCGCGCCCTTTTCCACAACCAAAAGCAGCGCATCGGCGTGGTCCTCGACGTAGAGCCAGTCGCGGATGTTCTCGCCAGTGCCGTAGATCGGGAGCGGTTTTCCGGCCAGCGCGTTCAGGATCACCACCGGGATCAGCTTTTCCGGGAAGTGGTAGGGCCCGTAGTTGTTCGAGCAGTTGGTCAGCACCACCGGCAGCCCGTAGGTCTCGTACCAGGCGCGCACCAGGTGGTCGGAGCTGGCCTTGGAGGCGGAATAGGGCGAGCGCGGATCGTAGGAGGTCTCTTCGGTGAACTGCACCAAAGGATCGGCGGGCAGCGAGCCGAAGACCTCGTCGGTAGAGATGTGGTGGAAGCGGAAGCTCTCGGGCTTGCCCTGCGCTGTCCAGTAGGCGCGCGCCGCTTCGAGCATGTTGTAGGTGCCGGTGATATTGGTCTCGATGAAATCGCCGGGCCCGTCGATCGAGCGATCGACATGGCTTTCCGCCGCCAGATGCATCACCGCGTCGGGTTTATGGGCGGCGAAGATCCGGTCAAGCGCGGCGCGGTCGCGGATGTCGGCCTGCTCGAAGGCGTAGAGCGGACTGCCGGAAACCGAGGCGACGTTGTCGAGGCAGGCGGCATAGGTGAGCGCGTCGAGGTTCACCACCTCGTGGCCGCGGGCGATGGCGAGGCGCACCACCGCCGATCCGATGAAGCCGGCGCCGCCGGTGACCAGGAGTTTCATCGCTGGAAGTCCTCAAAGGTGAAGGGGCTGTCGAAATCCTTCAGCAGGGGGGCCGCGGCGTCTTTTTCCGACAGCACCGCGTTGCTGGTGTCCGTGCCCCAGTCGATGCCGATCCCGGGGTCGTTGAAACGCACCGCGCCGTCGCACTCAGGGGCGTAGTAATCGGTGCATTTGTAGATGATCTCGGTGTCGTCCTGCAGCGTGGCAAACCCGTGCAGGAAGCCTTCGGGGATCAGCAGCTGGCGGCCGTTTTCGAAGCTGAGCTCATAGCCCACCCATTTGCCATAGGTCGGCGAGCCCTTGCGGATGTCCACCGCCACGTCGAAGAGCCGCCCGCGGCCGCAGCGCACCAGTTTGGCCTGGGCATGCGGCGGCGCCTGAAAGTGCAGGCCCCGCACCGTGCCGGTCTTCGCCGAGAGCGAATGGTTGTCCTGCACGAACTCATAGTCGAGCCCCTGCTCGGCCATCCGCGCCTTGTTCCAGCTCTCGGAAAAGAACCCGCGATTGTCACCGAACCGGCGGGGGGTGAGGAGTTTCACCCCGGGGAGGGCGGTTTCTTCTATTTCCAGCATAAACCTTAACTTTTTCGCTTCCGCTGCAGTCTCTTGGTTTGTCTACAGAGGAAAGCGCCGCGGAAAAAGGGGCGATCCGCCCTGAGCGCTTATTCCATGAGCGAAGTGCTGCTTCCGTGGGCGCGTGAGGCAGGAGGAGCATTGCCCTTACTCTTGCAAATACCGCGGTGGGCAGCCCATAAACCGGCAAAAGGAATTGTGGGACGACCCTTATGAAAATTGCAGTTATCGGCACCGGTTACGTCGGCCTTGTTTCCGGGGTCTGTTTCTCCGACTTCGGTCACGAGGTGGTGTGCGTCGACAAGGACCCGCGCAAGATCGAGATGCTCGAGCGCGGCGAGGTGCCGATCTACGAGCCGGGGCTCGACACGCTGATGGCCAAGAACGTTGAGGCCGGGCGGCTCTCGTTTACCCTCGACCTGCACGCGGCCATCGACGGTGCCGAGGCGGTGTTCATCGCGGTTGGCACGCCCACGCGGCGCGGCGATGGCCATGCGGATCTCACCTACGTGATGGCCGCCGCCGAGGAGATCGCCAAGGCCGCCGATCACTATATCGTCGTGGTCACGAAATCGACCGTGCCGGTGGGCACCAACCGCAAGGTGCAGGAGGTGGTTGCCACCGCCAATCCCGCGCTCGACTTCGACGTTGCCTCGAACCCCGAGTTCCTGCGCGAAGGCGCGGCGATCGACGATTTCATGAAGCCCGACCGGGTCGTGGTCGGCGTCGAGAATGACCGCGCGGCCAAGGTCATGGAAGACATCTACCGCCCGCTCTACCTGCGCGACTTCCCGATCGTCACCACCGATCTCGAGTCCGCCGAGATGATCAAATACGCCGCCAACGCCTTCCTCGCGACGAAGATCACCTTCATCAACGAGATCGCGGCGCTCTGCGAGAAGGTCGGCGCGGACGTGAAGAGCGTGTCCAAGGGCATGGGGCTCGACGGGCGCATCGGCAACAAGTTCCTGCACGCCGGGCCGGGCTACGGCGGCTCGTGTTTCCCGAAAGATACCAAGGCCCTGGCCCGCATCGGCCAGGAACATGCCGCGCCGATCTCCATTGTCGAGACGGTGATCAAGGTCAATGAAGACACCAAGCGGCGGATGACCGACAAGCTGCTCGACCTCTGCGGTGGCAGCTTCAACGGCAAGAAGGTCGCCGTGCTGGGCGTCACCTTCAAGCCCAACACCGACGACATGCGCGACGCGCCTTCGCTGACCATCGTCCCGTCGCTGGTGGGCGGTGGGGCCTCGGTCTCGGTGGTCGACCCGCAGGGCAAGCGTGAGGGCGAAGCGCTGCTGCCGGGCGTGGCCTGGGAGGACGATCCCTATGTCGCTGCCAAGGACGCGGATCTGCTGGTCATCCTCACCGAGTGGAATGAGTTCCGCGCGCTCGATCTGAAGCGGCTCGCAGCGGGCATGACCACCGCGCGCCTTGCCGACCTGCGCAACATCTACGCGCTCGAGGACGTGAAGGCGGCGGGCTTTGCCGCCTATGAGAGCATCGGCCGGGCCGGCTTCCCGGGCTGAGCCGCCAGCGCGCCAGACAAGAGAGACATTGCACGAAGGCCCCGGATTTTTCCGGGGCCTTCTTCAGTTTCAGCAGGCTGGCAGGGGCTCAGATCAGGATCATGTCGTCGGTGATCTCGGCCAGCAGGGTCTGGCTGAAGGTGATGCTCACCCCCTGGTCCTCGAAGCTCACGTCGCTGCCGGCCTGGGTCATGTGGCTCAGCGCCGCGGCGGCATCGGCATAGCCGAAGCCCTCGAGTGAGATGTAGTCCCAGGGCTCGAGATCGAGCACCCGGTGGCTGCCGCCCTCGGCCTGGGCGAACTCGAAGGCATCGGCGCCAATGCCCCCCGCCAGCAGGTTGTCGCCCGCGCCGGGGTGCAGCAGGTCGTGGTAGATCGAGCCGCTGCCGTAATCGACGTCGCGCAGCCATTCCTTGAGAGCGTCGGCGGTGGCCGCCTTGAACTCGGTGCTCTGCGAGAAGCCCTCGACCACTTGGGCGCGGGACATGCCGCCGTCGAGCCGCGCGGTCCAGTTGGTCAGCCCCGTGGCATCGGGGTCGCGGCCCAGCACGTTGTTGTAGAGCAGGGTGACGAAATCGCCGTTGTCGAGCGCGCCGTAGGTGGCCTTGAACTCGGCGCTCTGCACGAAGCCGTCGATCACCTTGCCCAGCTCCATGCCGTCCGCGAGTCGTCCGGACCAGTTGAGAAAGCCGTTGATGTCCGGCGCGCGGTCGAGCGTCGCCTGGTAGAGCCGGTAGACATCGTCGCCCCAGGTGGCGGCGGAGCTGTCCTCGGCGAAGGCATAGGTATAGGCGAAGGCGGCCCCGGCGGTGCCGGCCTTGAACTCGGCGCTTTCCGAGAAGCCCTTGACCACCTCGGCGCGGGACATGCCGCCGTCGAGCCGCGCGGTCCAGTTGGTCAGCCCCGTGGCGTCAGGGGCGCGGTCGAGCACGTTGTTGTAGAGCAGGGTGACGAAGCTCTGGTTGTCGAGATTGCCGTAGGTGGCCTTGAACTCCGGGCTGCCGGTGAAGCCGTTGATCACCTCCTGCAGGCTCATGGTGCCGGTGAGCAGACGCTCGGTCCAGTTGTGATGCCCGGTAAGGTCCGGCGCCCGGTCGAGCGTCGCCTGGTAGAGCCGGTAGACCTGCCCCGAGGCCTCCTCGGCATAGCTGCCGGCGAAGCCGTCGCCGAAGAGCCGGTCGTCGCCGCTGCCGGTGGTGATCTCGTCGAGCAGCTTGCTGCCGAGATAGGTGACCGGGGCGGTGACCTGATCGAGCAGGAAGGTGCTGTTGGTGTTCGAGCTCGAGGCGTCCACGGTCAGCGGCGCGCTGCTCAGCAGGGCCATGAGCGCGGCGTCGTCGTCGCTGTCGAAGAGCTGCTCGAGCGCGGTGTAGAGCGCGGGCAGATCCCAATTCAGCCCGGTGAAGCTGGCGATCACCCCCGTCGGGCTGCTGATCTCGAGCCCGGTCAGCGTGCCGGCGAGATCCGCCGGATCGTCGCTGGCCGCCAGCCCGGTGCCGGTGAGCCTGGTGGTATAGCCGGTCTCCTCGTTGCGGACGGTGACTTGGGTGCTGCTCGTGCTCAGCAGCGCGATGTCGAAGCCGCCCTCGGCGCTGTTGTAGAATGCATCGTCGAAGATATCGCGATCATTACCGAAATAAGTCAAAAGCATTCGTCTGTACCTTCAGTAAGTTTATGAAATCATTTTGGGATTGATACCCCGGACGGGGCGGGTGGCGGCGTGCCGGAAAATGCCGGATCGGGCCGCGGGGCTCTCGGCTCAGCGCTCCTCCTTCATGCGCGGGCCCTGGGGCGCCCGGCCCTGTGCAGGACAGGCGGCGCCGGTAAGGATGACAAGAGCGGGAGAGCCGGGGCACGGCCCTGTGGCGGATGTCTGGACAACACGGGATGTTCGAGGGTCAGGCCTCGATGCGGGCCGCCGGGCGCGCTGCCCTTGCATGCCTGTCGTGATGCGCCTGTCCCGGGAGCGGCAAATGAATGGCGAAGCAGCTGAAAGACAGGGGAAATACTTGGAAGAAACCTGGGGAACCACCATTTCAAATTCCTTCACCATGAAACGACTTATCAGGGCGCCGTGCCAAAAAAGGGTCCGGCAAAACGCGCGTTGCCTAAAATTGTTCCGCTAACGTAACACAGCTGTCACGGCGCGGGGAACGGTTTTGACCCGCATGCGCTGCGCAGATGGGCCAGGTTTCGGCAGGAGGATGGGGCTTGGCGCCGATTGTGGCCAGTGGCCACGTCTTGGAGTGGGGAGTGACCTAATGCTGGGGAGGGACCTAATGCAGGATAGCGTATGCGCTGGCATTGTAATACAAATCCGCTCCTTTCCGGCTTGCAGCTCTGCCACGGACAGCCTCGCCGAGGGCGAGACAACAGCTTTTGACCCTCAAGGGAGCACAAGAGGTGGGGCAGGAACAGAAATGTGCCGACAGTCGGGGCCAGACCCGGCGGGCCAAGAGTTTGAGTGCCATGTCTTTCTGTGGATCAGGCAGTCGCTCTCTCGGTATGGCTGTGCTAAGTATTTTGCACATGCAGAAATGCGGTCCTACTTTGAATGGCCGTCCAAGAACTACTCGTGAGGTCCGCGCAGATGCCGTCTCTACCCCTCGTCCTCGAGGAGACCCTCGCCTCGGCGCGACGGGTGCTGAAAACCGAGGCCGATGCACTGGCCTTCATGTCCGACAACCTGCCCGAGGACTTTGCCGCGGCGCTCGACCGAATCTACAGCACCGAGGGTCGGCTCATCGTGTCCGGGATCGGCAAGTCCGGCCATATCGGTCGCAAGATGGCCGCCACCTTCGCTTCGACCGGCACCACCTCCTTCTTCGTGCATGCCAGCGAAGCCAGCCACGGGGATCTGGGCATGGTCACGCAGCAGGACGTGGTGATCCTGATCTCCAATTCCGGCGAGACCTCCGAGCTGCGCGATATGGTCTATCACACGCAGCGCTTCTCGATCCCGATGATCGCGATCACCTCCAATCCCGAGAGCACCCTGGCCAGGGCGGCTGACTACCTACTGCTGCTGCCCAAGTGGCCCGAGGCCTGCCCGATCGGCAAGGCGCCGACCACTTCCACCACGCTGACCCTGGCGCTCGGCGACGCGATGGCGGTGGCGCTGATGGAGCGCCGCGGCTTCCTGGCAGACGATTTCGGCGTCTTCCATCCGGGCGGCAAGCTTGGCGCACAGATGCGCAAGGTGTCCGATCTGATGCATACCGGCGCGGCAGTGCCCGCGTTGGCGCATGACGCGCCGATGCATGACGTGCTGCTGACCATGACCTCGAAAGGCTTCGGCATCGCCGCGCTGACCAGAGAGGGTCGCCTGTTCGGGGTGATCACCGACGGCGACTTGCGCCGCAACATGGACAATCTCATGCAGCACGCACCGGCGTCGATTGCCAATCGCGCACCGGTCACCGTCCCGGCTGATTATCTGGCGGCCGAAGCCCTCGCCCTTCTCAATGATCGCAAGGTCAGTGCCCTGTTGGTGGTCGATCCGGATGATCGCCTCATCGGGGTGCTGCACATGCACGACTTCCTACGCGCCGGAGTGATGTAAGACCTATGAGAACCGTCATTTTTATCCCTGCCCGCTATGCCTCGACTCGCTATCCGGGAAAGCCTCTCGCGACGCTGCGCCAGCCTGACGGCAGCGAGAAGACGCTGATCCAGATGAGCTGGGAGGCGGCCTGTCAGATCTCCGGGATCGACGCGGTCTACGTGGCTACCGACGACGAGCGCATCGCCGAGGCCACGCGCGGCTTCGGCGGTAAGGTGGTGATGACCTCGGAGGCCTGCGAGAACGGCACCGCGCGCTGCGCCGATGCGCTTGAGCGGCTAGGGATCGAGCCCGAGCTGGTGGTGAACTTCCAGGGGGACGCACCGCTCACCCCGCCTTGGTTCGTCGAGGAGCTAATCGCCGCCATGCGCGCCGAGCCCGAGATGGCCATGGCTACGCCGGTGCTGCGCTGTGATCGCGAGACCTACGAGGCCTTTGTTGAGGACCGCAAGAACGGCCGAGTGGGGGGCACCACGGCGATCTTCGATGCGCAGATGCGGGCGCAGTACTTCTCCAAGGAAGTGCTGCCATATATCGACCTTGGCAAGCTGCCCGAGCCGATCCCAGTGTTCCACCACGTCGGCGTCTACGCCTACCGACCCTCGGCGCTGCGCGATTACGTTGCCCGCCCGGTGAGCCAGATCGAGACGCTTGAAGGACTCGAGCAGCTGCGTTTTCTGAATGCCGGGATTCCGGTGCGCTGCGTAGAGGTCTCGGCCCGCGGCCGGGTGTTCTGGGAACTCAACAACCCCACCGACGTCGCCCGCATCGAGGCCGCCCTGACCACCATGTGAGGCCCCTTCATTCTGGGCTGCTGCGCCATCAGCCGCCCGGAGCGACATAACCTTCATCCGACGTACTTGCGCGAGACAGATCGGCAGCCATGACCAAAACCCTCACCATCCGCGACATTGCCATCGGTGGCAGAAACCCCATCGCCCTTATCACTGGCCCGTGCCAGCTCGAAAGCCTTGCACACGCCCGGATGATGGCCGAGAAAATCGCCGAAGCCTGCGCCGCTACCGGCACCAAGTTCATCTTCAAGGCCAGCTACGACAAGGCGAACCGCTCATCGATCTCCACCCAGCGAGGTCTGGGCATGGAGGAGGGGCTGACCATCCTCTCCAAGATCCGTGACGAGTTCGGCGTGCCGGTGCTCACCGATGTGCATGATGCTGCGCAATGCGCTCCTGCCGGCGAGGTGGTGGATGTGATCCAGATCCCTGCCTTCCTGTGCCGACAGACGGACCTGCTGCTCGCCGCGGGCGACGCTGGCTGCGCGATCAATGTCAAGAAAGGCCAGTTCCTTGCCCCTTGGGACATGAAGAACGTCGCCGCCAAGATCGCCTCGACCGGAAACGACAGCATCATGCTCTGCGACCGAGGCACCTCCTTCGGTTACAACACACTGGTCAGCGATTTCCGCGGGCTCCCGATCATGGCGCAGACCGGTTATCCCGTAATCTTCGATGCCACCCACTCGGTGCAGCAACCCGGCGGGCAGGGCACCACCTCGGGCGGCCAGCGCGAGTTCGCGCCTGTTCTGGCACGGGCCGCGGTGGCGGTTGGCGTGGCTGGCCTCTTCATCGAAACCCATGAAGATCCGGACAATGCGCCCTCCGATGGGCCGAACATGATCCCGGTCGACCTGATGGGTGCGCTGATCGGACAACTGCGTGCGCTGGATGACCTGACCAAATCGCAGGAGCCCGTCCTGCCGCTGCAGAAGGGATAAGCGTCTCGTGGAGGTTGCGGGGTTCTGGCACTGCGACATCGGCACGTAACCCGGTCTGCCCCGCGGACTGCATATCCGTGGCACCATCGCTTTGAAAAACAGCGCGCCCGCTAGTGCAGCGCGCCTGCGACAATCAACGCCGTGACGACGAGCGCGGCTAGTGCGCAGAGCCAGAAGCCGTAGCGATTGATCCAGGGTGTCGCCTGATAGCAGGCACCACAGTCGCGCTGACCAAACCGCAGCCTGTGGCCGCAATGAGTGCATCGGAACAGTCGGCGTTTCAGAAATGGGGTCACAGGGAACCTTCTCTCAGTATTGAGTGTGAAACTTCGGACTCGACGGGAGACGGGTCCTTGGTTGTTTCCGGCGTAGACGTGCCGCCGGAGGCCACACACGCAGTGGCCATTGCGCGACTTTTTTCGAGTCACGCATCTTTGGATTTTCTGGGAACGCGCATAGTTTATTTCTCTCGCGCGTACATCCTGCTAGCTGATTGATTCTCGTATATCTTCGTCCTGCCACGCAAAACATATGTTCGGCAAGAGGTAGTTTTAAAATCCAGCTTCAGAAATTCGCGTCATATATACGCTTGCGCACTATCGAAGAGCTGCCGGGCGTGTGCTGACAAATCAGCGCGTATAGTGATATAAATTCAATCTTGCGAATTTAACATCACACGCATGATATTCGTATTCTGGGATGCGATTTTGTCTCTTATGCGACAGAAAAGCAGTCAAAATTTAGGAAGCCTCACCGTTCACGGGAACGTGATAATTTTCTTTGAAACTCCATCGCTGTCGAAACTTGGGCAGAGATTCTGAAGGCGCGCGCAGGTGGGGCGTGGTGCTTTCTGCAAGGCAAATGCGTTGAATTTGGCTGACGGATTACGAAACCCCTTAGTTAACGAATGGTTAACGTGACGCGACGTGAGGTGGGCCTCCGGTGGACGCTGGCCATATCTGCGAGGCGTGACAGGGTTGAGATCTATTTAAGACAATTTTGCGCCGCAAATGGGTTTGGAATGTGTCGCGATATCCAAATAATCTTTGAAGCTCATTGGGTTGCCTTCGTCTTTTTTGGACATACTACAAATGCTAACAGTCGAATCCTCCCCTCTGGCGGCCAAAATCGGGCGCAAAGTTAAGCGGTAAAGACATGAGAACGAGTCCTCTCGAAGTGCGTTGCCGGCACTGTGGCGGTTGTGCGCTGTTTCACGAACCCTTCAGATTCTCCAACGCTCGGAGGTTTGAGAGCGCTCCCGAAGGCGCCCATCTTTGGGGCAAGGTCATCGTGGAAGAGCTCTACCCGGAGTATTTCCCATGGGAGCCGCCCCCGATTGACCAGAAGGCGGTGAGCAAATTTCGCCAGGGCGCTTTGCCCGGCTACGAGTTCAACCGGCTCGGTATGGTCGAATGCCCCCGGTGCGGCGATATCTCACCATCGGAAATATCATGGCCAGAGGATGCCTATTGGCAATGGCAGGTCATGGATGAAACGATTATCGCGAGAAACGCGAAGCATGCCAAATTGATTGCTGAATTTCTTTCCGAGTCTAGTCGTCCTGTTACCGTAAAGCCGTCGCTGAGAAATATTCCCTCAAAGATTCTTGTCGGAAACAGATCCGACGAACTTATTAATCAGATTTTCAGTGATCTGAAAAAAGCCTTTGCTTAGGTCATCAGGAGTGAATGAGATGTCCTCGGAGGGAGCCGGCACGGGATATACACGGGACACGGCAGAGAGAAATGCCGCCGCGCTGGCCCGAAGCCGGAACCAGTACGCTGCGGCGATGGAAGCCGCCTGCATCCTCGATGTGATCGCGGGAATTGCCCCGGAAACCAGCCGTGAGGAGGCGTCGTTCTGGCGCTCGCGGCAGCGCCGCGCCGCCGACTGAGCGAGGCGGCCCTGCGCTGGGAAGACTTCGGTCCCCGCCTGCGATCCGTCGCGGGCCGCCTGCCGTCTCGCCGTGATCCCGCACCCGTGGTTCGTCACCGAGGATTCCGCGCACAGCCACGCCGGCGGCCTCGCGGCGCTGGCCGAATTCTCGGCCCGCATGCAGCCGGTCATCTACGCGCGCTCCTGGCACCTCGCCCACCAAGGGCTACGACTAGGCCCGGGAAGACGCGCTGCTCGCCGAGGCGAACTGGCAGGACGACGGCTACCGGCTCTTCGATATCTCGACGCTGGCGCAATCCTCGGCGAGGGCGTCTTCCAAGATCCATGGCGGCGTCGCCACGAATGTACCGATGAAGCAGCATCCCATCGGTCTCTACCGGCAGGAATATGCGGATATCATCGGCGCGGAATTCGCTGTGCTGCTGGTGGCGGTGAGCGCCCAGACCCACCTCGGCTGCCTGTCCGAGCCGGCCCGGAGATTCCCGCAGGGCTGACCGGCGCGGGGGCTGTGCAGGCAGGTGGTCAGTCGGCGCGGGGTGGGCGCCAGCACATAGACTGACCCATCTTGCGCGGCGGGCGGCTGAGCCGGTTAAGGGCGTCCCCCCGGAACCGGGTCGGTTAAGGGCGGTCGGGACAAGTCCGCATTCTCACCGCGGCAGATGTATCGCCCGGGACTTCGGAGGTCAGGATGACGAGTATCAGGGAGTCCTGATGATACCATTGGTCCGCTCAATTTCTCGCGAAATCCTGTTCAGATCAATCAGCTGTCCTGTCGGCAATCGAAATACTCCATCGTCGGACAAGGCTTCACGAAGGTGATCGACAACTAGAAGCGTCCGCTTCCTCTGGTGGGCGTCTGCGCGGACAGCGTAGTGCTTTCGCGACGTTGCGATATTTTTATGGCCCAACAGGTCCAGGACATCTTCGGGAGCGGCTCCGATCTCGGCAAGATAGTCCGTCATCGCATTGCGAGCAGCGTGAGGACCGTGACCGCTGCGCTCTTTTGTCAGCTCGAAAATGCGACCACCGCTGTAAGGATCTACGAGGTTGATTTTGGCAAAGAGGGGACTCCCTAGACTGACACGGTGCTTATAGAGCCTGGCCAAGTCGCATCCTCGTGCCCCTGGTTCGGCGCCGAGAAGGATCAAATCGTCCAGGAAAGGTGTCAGCTGGTCTGGGAGATGCTCGAAGGTCCTGTCGACATTGCTCTTTCTGGAAAAATACTCGGAAGACCAACCACGCGCGTCACGGGTCACGTCCTTGCCGACTACCGCGCCCAGAATGTCCGAAACTCTCTCAGGGATGAAAGAGAGAAGCGCCAGAGCCGCCGCCGTGATGAACAGCTTTTGCACTGTTTGCCGGTTGCCAGAGGTCGAAAAAGCTTCCTTCGATGCGACGTGCGCAAGACGGGCGTAATCCAGGGGAGAGAGAGGCGCTGCACGAAACGCCGCGTGCCGCTTAGAAGGTTCGTGCTTGCCCGCCAGGTTGGCACCCTGCAGCTCTCTCTCGATGAGGATCTGGATAGATGCCTCGAGCGCAAAGAGCTCTCCAAGGCTTCGCACATCCTTAAGTTTCCGCTCCAGGGTCTTGGCCGAGATGTCCCGAGTTTCAAGTTCCGACAGATAGGCCGAGAGTGCATCACGAGTCAGCTCTTCAGGCATACCCGATCGTCTGGCAGCACCGAGGATTTCGCGCAGTGCATATGTGAGATCCCGTCGAAGCCGATCGCCGTGGCGACTGTTCCCGATACAGTTCAGAAGTCTCTCCGGAACCTCTTCCAGAGGAAGTGAGTAGACAGGTTTTCTCCCTTTTCCAGGCCCGGCTCCTCCAGAGCGGGTCGAAGATGACTGCGCCAGCTGGTGGTAGACCGCATGGATGATTGGCAGGTCAGGATCTCCGGGGGAAACCTTGGCCAAGCCCGCCGCCACGCGCCTGAGGATCTCGGGCGTACCATCAGCGAAGATCAGGAGAAGCTCGGGTGTCATCTGCCCAACCTTGGAACGTTCCGTCAGGAACTCATCTGTGACCTGGCGGGTATAGCGCTGCGAATTGCTCTCCGGCCTCTGTCCCATGATCAAGTCCTTCTCCGTCGTCCAGGGTGCTGGGTGTCGGCAAGCTCGGTCCGATAGCTTTCCAGCTTGCGCAGCGTCTCTCCCCGCCGGCGCATCAGATCTTGGAATGCATACTGACGCTGCGTGACGGCCACCGTGTTGCCGAGCATCCGTGCGGCGTCCTCCAAGGGGCATCCGCAGCAGTTAATAAGGACCGAGGCCAAGGCATGACGGAACATGTGCGTCGTCATCCGCAACCCGATCTCTTCGGTCCAATCTGACAGCACACGGTTGTAGCGAGCACGGCCGATCCCGCAGAACAGCCGATCTTCGCGCCTGTTCTTTACTGGCAGCAGGTTGGGGTCCCGCAGAAGCTCCCGGCGCGGCCCCGCAATGAACCAGTCCAGGATCTGTCGAGGGCGGCTAAGTCGGGTGTCCTCGAGCACGGCGTCGAAGACCTTCGGAACCTTCATACGCTCCGGGGCGATGTGGAGTTCGATCAACTGTTTCTTCTGGGGCAGAGACAGATCGGCGCCATTTCCTGTCACCAGCAAGGACGTCACGGTCCGGGCGCGAAGAGGAATGTTCACAACGATGGCGAGAATGGCGGCCAGGATGCAGAGGTTCATCGTCTGCATCCGTTCATGGTAAGATTGATCCCCATAGGTTTTCCAACGCGCATGTGCCTCGGACCAGCAGATCATGTGCATGTTCAGAAGCACCCGTTGCCGTTCCCGATCAAGAATGATTCCGCGGCAGAATGCCCGGTGAGCATCCGTCATCTCCTTCCTGAAATGCCCCTTGAGAATTTTCTGAAGCCCGGTCGGCGTCAGTGTTTCGGCAACGGCAGAGGTCGGGTCCTGCAGCATGGTTTGCTGTGCGAGGAACGCTGGGTGGAGAGCCCCGAACATGGTGATGAGGCTTGAGGTACGGTTGTAGATGGTCTCCGGCACGATCGGCTTCCAGGGAAACGTCTGGACTTCATCTTCATCGCTCTGCGTATCAGCCAACGCCTCGAAGGCGACCACGCCAAGCCAGTCGAGCCGCGCCAGATCCTTCAAGCCGATGTCCTCATCCGGATTTGCCTTGCCCAAATGGCACAGGCTGTCGAAGAGCCAGCCAACCGATTGCCGATAGATATTCGTGCTTTCTGACCTCTTGATCCCGGCCTGAACGGTGATGGTCCGGTTGAACCCCTCTACCGTCGTTCCTGCCACGCGCCGATCGATATAGGCTTCCAGGTCTTGTGAGACTCGGCGAGGAAGCGGCAAGCTTCGACGTTTTCCGGACGTGATCTCGAGCCGCCCGAAGCGCGCTTCAGGGCGCAGGTCTGGCGGGACATCCGACCACAGCTCGTCGAAGATGCGGGCCCCGGTCTTCAAACTGTCGCGACGCTTCCGGCTGACCGTTTCGAGCACATTCGCCAGCCAGCTCCTGGTCAACTCGGCAGGATCCAAGCCGGCGGAAACGGCTTCCGCGCGAAGGGAGCTGGTCAGAGGGATGAGCCCTTGTTCGCTCCATCCGCGGGAAGCTCCAAGAGACATCACGATTTCCCGCAGACGCGTCCAGTTATCCGTCGTGCGAACAACGGGTACGCCCTCGAGACGGCGTGCCACAGTACGCAGACGGCTCTTCAGCCGCGCGCGTGAATCCCCGTCCTTTTTCGAAACCGGTGGCTGGCGGTCCAGGATCTCAAAAAGCTGATCAACGAATCCCAATGTCATCGGAATGCTGGAGAGATCGTGGGTCATGAGCCCGGGGACTTCGAGCTTTGCCAACTTCTTCACGGCCGCGCGGTACACCGCGATACCGGTTCCAAAGGCCAAGGGAGGGGTGTCTGCTTCAATGAGCTCCAGCGCATCTTGGGCCGTGTACTTCGATTGATCGAGCATGTGTTATTCTCTTCTTCTTCAGTGCTCAGATAGGAACGCAAATAACGCTTCTTGCACGCATATCTTGGTTTTGACGGAGAAATAACGTGAACAGCAGCAATGGGTTGAGAGACGACCAAAAGATACTGTTTGCGTTATTTCACGAAGGCAGGGACGCGGAACGCATATGCCGATCACGGAGGTTTGGAGTGACATTTCCTTGCTGAGCCATCACACGATCCTGCCCCTGAGAGATGCCTTGCGCAGAGGCTCCAGAGCGCCAGGGCGAAACCGGTAGACCCCCCGACGGCCGAAGGTGAGATAAGCCTCTGGCCCGATTTGCCCTGACGCCACAAATTTGCGAATGGTGGAGGCATCTTGGTAACCGAGCAGTGCGGCGGCGGCGGCAGTATCCAAGAGATGTTCGAAGAGGTCAGGGCGCTCCTCGGCGGTGACCGTTTTCGCAAACTCAGGCTCGAGGCCCTCTGCGCGGAAAATGGACGCCCAGCTGTAGATCAGGCAGGCACGGCGGCCCTCATACGGCAAGCCGAATTCGTGAAGCCGTTCCTTCGCAAGAACTGGAGAGATGCACCACCGGTCGTCTTCCAGCTCTCGCAGCGTGAG
Organism: Alloyangia pacifica; assembly: GCF_003111685.1. NCBI lineage: Bacteria > Pseudomonadati > Pseudomonadota > Alphaproteobacteria > Rhodobacterales > Roseobacteraceae > Alloyangia > Alloyangia pacifica. Next base: position 116,297 of record NZ_CP022194.1, read on the forward strand.
CCCTGGTGCGGAATGCTGCTCGGAAGACGTGGCCGCCGGGTGCGGCTGCTCAGAATGCTCTGCCAGTGGCAGTCCTACCGCCTCTGACAGTGCGAGGCTGATGGCTGCCCTGTTGCGCCGCTTCACGGCTTTGGGACGGGACGAGGAGGTCGCATTTTCGCATTTCCGGCGAGCGGTCTGCGGAGCCGGAGCGCCCAGGTCGGGAGGCGTGAAAAAGTCCATGACAAGCTGTTCGTGTAGAAGTTGACGAACACGATTTGCGACAGATGGGAGTGATGAAGCGTTCCCACCGGTTGGGGGATACTGTGATCATCTACCGTGCATATCGTGGGGCCACTCAGAACTGCGACCCAGAGCCCGGACCCTTGGTCACTTCGGGGCGTGACCGATCCGCTTCTCAGCATGACGTGTAGATGACCTTTAAGGCGTCCCGCTCTTTCATCACGTCGGGGGCCCGAGATGCAGCTAAGCACCGTGTCTTCAACAGGTTAGCTTTTCGCAGTTCTGCTGTCTAGAGAAACGCGCTGATGAGGGCAATTTCCGTGCGAGCCTCCTCACCAAGTGCGCGCCTGCGCCAGCATGGATCGCAGGTGTTCCACGTTTTCATTATATTTCAACGGTGTAACGCTGTTACAGGGGTGATACGCATCATGATGCACGCGTAAGTCACTGATATAACTTATCTTATTAGGTATAAGTAACAGTGTAACGATTAATAATATAAGTATATGTATGAGAGAGTGTTAGGTACATGTTTTACGCGTATAGTTATACGTTTTGAGCGTTACGCCCGTTACGGCGTTACGTTTAACTAAGTACCTGTTATTAATTGGTAATTTTGTTACGCCGCTTCCGGCGGTCCAGGCGATAGGTGTTACCGTTGCCTTGCAAGATCGCGGAAGCGCTAAGCCTTGACAGGTTCAGGCGCTTACTGGGCCCCTGCGAATAGTTCATGGAGAGACCGCCCCAGTGGTCATCCCGGCCACTGCTGGCACGTGGCGAAGAACTGCGCACACTATAGAGTGGAGGCGCGAGACATGCCTCAGGGCATCGCCCAACTGACCTGAGTGTAGTGTAGCTCCGGCGATCACCAGATGCAGTGCGTGATGGAACCTTCGGACTAACTGCGCGTAGTATCATCGTACGGTCCTGGTGAGAAGCAGTGAAGTTATTGACTGGATAAGGAACTGCGGGTATCAACATGACCATAGGGTTTCGCGATCGACTGTGAGATTCCCCCCGCTGCCGTGAGGCAGTCCAACCGCAAGGGTAGATAGGCGCAAGCCGAAGAGGTTGTCGAGATAGCCAAGGGGTCCATCAGGGCCCCTTAGGTGTTTCTAGGGTCTGCGATACTTGACTGTCTTGTTCTCACGAGCCTTCCCGATGATCGCGGGCAAGCTGGTCTTGGAACCTTCCTCTTGTTGCTCCTTGGGGTAAGCACTTTCGACGAACAGCCGGAACTTGTGGCGAATTCCATCGAACCTGCCGGCACCCGTCTTGAGAGTGAAGTAGGCGGTATAGAAGTGCCCGTTCAGGTCGCGCAGCGTGGCGTTGTAGCAGCCATAGTTTCGATCTGTGGGAGTCACGTAGATTCTGTTCAGCATCAGCTGCCCCATGAGTTGAGGGAGCTGAAATGATGTCTGATGTCTTATCGGATCGTAGCAACGGGCACGTTGATGGTCCCAGACGGTCAGACCTCGCCACTCTTCCTGCGCCTCGTTCGCCTCGCAGGTCCAGCAATGTGAGGAATAGCTGATGAGAACCTTGACCACCGCCCCACCACCCAGGTTGTAGGTCTCGACGTGCGGCTTAAGGTGTGTAACCTCGACATGTTCATCCGCGAGTTGATGACCCGTAAAAGGGACGCCGGATGTATGATGGAATGCTCCGTTATCATGGAGCTTGAAACGAAACTCTGGCACAGTTGCATCCAGTTGGCGCGGTATTGGGGGCTGGTCGTCGCGGGCGCAGCGTCCAGGAGCCGGCATGAATTCAACCGATCTCTCAGCATCTCTGATAACGATCCGATGGGGTAAGGACCACCGAGACCGGCAGAAATTCTCGACGGGAGGTCGCGATGCCAGGAAAGGGTTCTTTTGAGCTCAAGCCTTGTGACCCGGATCCCCAAGGGGATCCCACAAATCGTCTACCTCGGGAAACAACTCGGGCCCACCCAAGGACACTGCGGCTTCGATCCCGGTTTTCCGGTCGATCTCGGACAGCCTTGCCTCGACCCATCGCAGCATCCGCCCGAGGTCCGTTCCGGATAACGGGGTGAAGGCATCGGGGGGCAGGCTTGCCAGCCATTCGCGGATGTCGCGGGCCTCGCGTCGCAGCTCGATGATCTGCTGCAGGTGGGCGAGGCGCTTTTCCTCGCGGTCCTGTCGGGCTCTCGCGAGCTGGCGGCGATGCTGGAGTATCTTCCATTGTTGCGCCTGCTCTTCCTGCCTTTCACGGCGCTCGCGCAGGGCCTCGAGAATGAGGGTGACACCATCGGTGATGACGGGAAGCATGCTCTCGACGCGCTGCGTCTTGCCGTCGGCCCAGGTCTTTCGCAGGCCTCGGCCCAGAAGATGTCGACCGCGAAGACGAGTTGCCCGTCCACTCGGACACGTATTCCGGCCAGGGTGGCGTGCCGCTGTAGAAGCCAGGGTGGCGTGCCGCTGTAGAAGCCAGGGGCGTAGCCACGACGCTGCCAGGTTCGCGCTTCCTTCTCTTTGCGCTTTTCTTCGCGCTCGGCTTCTTCGGCGGTCGGGATGTATTTCACCCGCTTTTGCCGCTCGACGAGTGTGACGCCGACCGAGTCCTCTCCACTGCGAACGCTCATCTTGCCCTCCTCGGCCGTCACCGAGAGCCCGCGCGCTTCAAGGCCGAGCACTAGGCCATCAAGAATGGCAATGGCCCTCTCCGCCTGCGGCGGACTGACGACCACGCCACAGAGGCCGGGCCCGATTGCGCGCAGACCACCTTCCTTGTCCGGTTTCCTGCCGCGCAGGAACTTCGCGGTCTTCGCCACAATGGCGTGCGGCGTAGTGACTGCCGGAAGAGTAGAGGCTGCAGAATTCTCGCTCTTCGGGACCCACTTTTCGCGCTCTGCCCGTTGCTCATGTGCGAGCTTCCTGACGCTGTCCGGAAGCGCTGAGGTGGCCCCGCGGATGCTGACGCGATCCAGGCGGGGGTCCCTCAGTTCGAGAAAGGGCGGAACCGGCGGTTTCTCCCCGGCCGCCAGTTTTGCCCAGTACCCCCGCGGCGGGACCGGGACGCGGTGGCGGCTGCAGGTTTTCGCCAGGCCCCGGTCGGATATACCGAAGTCCTGCGCCAGGGTCGTCATGGGTTTGCTCCAGACGAGGTCATAGAGTTGGCGACGGGTCAGAACACGAGGCTGGGGCACGTTCGAAACACCAGTACTTTCGCGGTGTGGGGTATGATGGCATCATCGTTGATGATGTTGCAGGACTGGGCGCAGGTACAAGAGACATGGCAGACAAGTCGCAAGAAGATGCGCCCCCAGATGACGTTCTCTCCGCGTTTGCCGCGGCACGTGGACGTGTGCCCGCAGATTCGATTTTGAGAATCCCGCAGCGCCGGGACAGGGCGACACAGCTCAGGAGAGCGAGAAACGTGACGCGCTTCCGTCCGGTAGCTGGTCGGCCTCGGCCAACGGCTTTGCGGCCTCCAACCAGTGCCTCGATTTCGGCCACCGTATCCTCACGAACACCCCTTAGTGCCTCGATTACGGTAACTAAATCCTTCCTGATGTGGCTAGGGGAGTACCCCAAGCCACATCAGGAAGGGCAGCTCGTCGTCCTATTACGCTACTGCCCGCGACACGGGCACAGTGTTGGCAGCTGCGGGGTGCATCCGGAAGGACTTTACCAAGGAAAACGCCTTCGAAGAAGGTTTGAACTCCGGGCGGAAGG
>NZ_CP022195.1 GCF_003111685.1 Alloyangia pacifica
TCGCCAAGGGACGGCGCATCTCAGTGGTCGAACAGGCTGTCGCCCCCGAGCGACCGACCAGCCCAAACCGTCCGTTGATCGCGCTCTCGGGGCTGATCGGCGGGCTCGCCCTCGGCGGGCTTGTCGTGGCGCTGATGGAGCTGCTCAACCGGTCCGTGCGACGCCCGCGGGATCTCGAGACCGGCCTCGGGATCGAGCCCTTCGCCACCATTCCCTACATGTTCACCGCGGGCGAGCTGCTGCGCAGGCGGGCAATCGTGACCGCCATGGCGCTGGGGCTGATCCTCGGTCTGCCGGGGGCGCTCTGGTACGTCGATCGCAACGTCCGACCGCTTCAGCCCGTGCTCGAGCGGCTGCTCGACAAGATCCCCCTCCCGTCGGTCATACGCACATAAGGAGCCGCAATGGAACGCCTGCAGGCCGCGATCAACAAGGCCCGCCAGACCCGGGATGGCAGCCGCGCGCCGGTGGGGCACCCGCGCCGACGCCCCGGCGTCGACGACAAGGTGCTGCAAGCCTGGGAGGAGCTGCCCGAGCTCGCCCTCGACATCCGCCACCTGGCGCGGCATCGCGTGGTGACGCCCGAGGCGGGGGCTGTCGCGCTGCCCTTCGACATGCTGCGCACCCGCACCATGCGGCAGCTGCAGACCAACGGCTGGAAGCGGCTCGCCATCACCTCGCCGGGGCCGGGCTGCGGCAAGTCCACGCTGGCGCTCAACCTTGCCTTCGCGCTGGCGCGGCAGCGCCAGCTGCGCACCATCGTCGTGGAAGTCGACATGCGCCGCCCGTCTCTGGCGCGGCTGCTGCACCGGTCGCCGGGGGGAGCGCCGCGTTCCGTTGGCGACCTTCTGTCGGGCGGCGCGGCGTTCCGCGAGGTGGCCGTCCGCCACCGCGGCAACGTGGCATTCGCCACCAGCCCCGGCCCGGTCAGGAATTCCGCCGACATCCTGCTCGGCGAGCCGGTGGAAGAGGTGCTGCGCGAGATCGAAGACAGCTACCGGCCGGACATCGTGCTCTTCGACATGCCGCCGCTGCTGGCAACGGACGACACGCTCGCCTTCATGCAGCACATGGATTGCGCGCTGATCGTCGCCTCCGCCGGGCGCAGCAGCCTGCAGGAGATCGACCGCTGCGAGCGCGAGATCGCGGCGCAAACCGAGGTCCTCGGCGTGGCGCTCAACAAGTGCCGTTACGGCGGGCAGAGCGCGGAGCGATACGAGGACGGCTGAGCGCCCGCTGGGCTGAACACGGAATTGAGCGGACCACGCCGGAGGGAGGCGGTCATTAATGGCCAATCGGGAAATCAGACGCCGTGGCTTGAGAGTAAGTTCAAGAAATTTTCGGTAATTAACTTCAAGTTGATAAATTCCAAGCCACTCCTAATGGAATTGCAGATCGGAATCGTGACGGAGTCCGATGATCGTGACAGGGGCATCCCTGTTTTGTGAGTAGGCCCTCGCAAGAGAGGGCGTAAATGTAGGGAATTGAACATGCTTGGACTGATTGGACTGAAACACATCGTGCAGGGGGCGGCGGTTGCGCTTGCGCTCAGCGCGTTGCCCGCGCAGGCGGCCTCGGTGACCCCGACGGTCACCGCCACCAGCGCCTATGCGAATTCCTACTCTTTCGGGGCGCTGACCAGCGACAATACCTCGGACACCACCATCAACCTCGCATCGAAGTCGGCCTATATCGATGCGTTCCTGACCGGGATGGGCTCGCTGACGATCCCGACCTACGCCAACCCGTTCCGTCCGGGGGCGATCGGCCTCTTCGATCTGCTGGACAGGCCGGGCGCTTCGCCGCTTCCCCCAAACTCCGTGACTGTTGAATGGGGTGGCGCGACGGCGGATCTGTCGGACTTGAACGATCATGACGGATCGACCGCCTACAGCATGGGCATGGGCGGCTCCTCCGCGGAAGAGGATCTGGTCTTCACCTGGAGCCTCGGAAGCCAGACGGTGTCGCTCTCGGCCATCCTCGCCGCGGTCCCGGCACCGGCAGGGCTGATCCTGCTGCTCACCGCGCTCGGGGGGATCGCGGCGGTGCGCCGCCGGACCCACAGGGCGCCCGCCGGCGCTTGACGCGGGGCCCCCGGAAACAAGGCCGGCATTCCTTCGGAGTGCCGGCAGCCCCTTGGTCTATGCCGGCCCGTATACCCCTTCCGAGGATATGCGGTCTGATCAAACACGGCCGCCAAATCTGCGTTGTATTTCGGATGTTTTTAAAGAGTGACCTCATGCCCTTGCGTTCTCAGGCTGTCCTTCTGCTCCTTGCTGTCTCTCTTATTGCATCGTGCAGGTCCAAAGAGGAGCAGGTGGACTATTACATGTCATCTGCCAGAAGTTTGATGTCAGAGGGGGATATGGCGCGGGCGTCCATCGAATTGCGCAATGTCCTTTCGGTCGACAACTTCAGCTTCGAGGGGCGCAAGCTCTATGCGGACCTCGTCTATGATCAGGGCAAGTTCGACGAGGCCTATGGCCAGTACCTGCGCCTGGTCGAGCAATATCCCGATACGCTGGACGTCCGGATCCGCCTGGCGCAGATGGCGCTGCGGAGCGGCGACTGGGATGAGCTCGCGCGCCACACCGACGCCGCTCTGCGGCTGGATCCCGAGAACGCGACGACGCAGGGGCTGCAGGTCGCGGCCGCGTACCGCGAGGCCCGCATGGCGCGCAACACGCTGGCCGCCGCCGCCGCCTCGGAGACCGCGCGCCGCCAGCTCGCCGAGACCCCCGACGCGGTGCCACCGCTCTACGTTCTGATCGACTGGCTCTACAACGGCCCCACGCCGACCGAGGCCCTGCCGCTGATCGACCGCCTGCTCGAGCGCGACCCGGATCTCTTTGCGGTGCACGTGACCCGGGTTCGCATCCTCGAGAGGGCAGGCCGGGTGGAGGAAATCGGCGCCGCGCTGCAGGCCGCCTTCGCGCAGTTCCCCGAGAAGCCCGAGATCAGCGAGATGCTGGTGCGCTGGTACCTGTCGCGCCACAACCACGACGGCGCCGAGGCCTTCCTGAGAGCGCAGGCCGGGGCCGACGATGCCGACCCGGAGGGACATTTTGCCGTTGTCCGGATGCTTGGCGCCACCCGCGGCACCGCGGCGGCCCTGGCCGAACTGGGCCGTCTCGAAGCCGCCAATGCGGGCTCCGAGCGGGCGCTGAACTACGCGCTGCGCAGCGCGTTGCTGCGGATGGCCGAAGGCGATGCCGGATCCGCGCGCGCCAGCTTCGAGCGGGTCGTCCGGGAGGCCGCGGACGGCGAACTGCGCAACGAGGCCCGCGCCGCGCTGGCGCGGCTGGCGCTGCGCGAGGGGCAGCCGGGGGCGGCCGCCGAGCTGGTCGACACGATCCTGGAGGACGATCCGTCCAACGTGGCGGCTCTGGTCCTGCGCGGCACCGAGGCCATCGCCGCTGGCGACGGCGCCGGCGCCGTTCTCGATCTGCGCCGCGCGCTCGACCAGGATCCGCGGGCGCCCGACACCCTGCTGCTGCTCGCCGAGGCGCAGAAGCTCCAGGGCAATATCGAACTGGCCGAACAGCGTCTTGCCCAGGCAGTCGAGATCAGCGGATCCCGCGCCCGCGAGGCGATTGTCTATGCCCGCTTCCAGATCCAGCGCGACAACCTCGACGCGGCGCAGTCGGTGTTGGCGGATTCGTTCCGGAGCCGCCCGGACCTCGGCGTGGCGCAGCTCTTGGCGCAGATCGTGCTGCAGCGGGGCGACGCGGCTGGCGCCGCGCAGCTCGTGCGCGAGCTCGGCGCTCTCGGCACCCCCGAGGCGGCGGAGCTGGCGCAGCGGCTCAACGCGGCGTTGCTTTTTGCCCAGAACAAGGTGGACGAGAGCGTCGCCATGCTCCGCGCCGCGCTCGACGGCAGCGATCCCTCGCTGCGGGCCAGGTTGCAACTGCTCCGCATGCAGATCCTGACCGAGCGTTTCGACGAGGCCGAAACGCTGCTTGGCGATCTGAAGCGCGCCGCCCCCGGGACCGCGGGCATTCCGCTGCTCGAGGCGAGCCTGCTCTCCGCGCAGGGCAAGGATGCCGAGGCCGCGGCGCTGTTGCGACAGATGCTCGCGGCGGAGCCGGGGCATGTGATCGCGGCGCAGCGGCTGCACGCCCTGCTCGGACGGCTCGGCCAGGCTGAAGAGGCGCAAAACGTGCTGAGCGCCGCGCTGGAGGCGCAGCCCGAGGCGCGCGCCCTGCGGGTGTTGCGGGCGCTCGAGCTCGAGCAGCAGGGCGCGCATGCACAGGCGCTCTCGGTCTACGCGCGGCTCTACGAGGAGCAGCCGTCGGATCTCCTGGTGGCAAACAACTACGCCAACACCTTGGCGCTGCACCGCACCGACCGGGAGTCGCTGGACAGGGCGCTGGAGATCTCGCGGCGGCTGATCGGCTCCAAGGAGCCGCATTTCCTCGACACCATCGGGCTGGTCCTCCTGCGCAGCGGGCAGGCGGACGCGGCGCTGCCCAACCTGCAGGCCGCCGCCCGCAAGCTGCCCGAAGACCCGGGGGTGGTGTTCAACCTCGGGCTCGCGCTGGCCGAGCTGGGTCGCAAGGAGGAGGCGTTGCAGACCCTGCGCCGGGGCATTGCCCTCGCCGGCGCGCGCGAGGATCTGCCGCAATACCGCGAGGCGCTGCTGACCCTGCGGGGTCTCGAGAGCTGACACGCCGCAGATGTTTCCGCCGTCGCCCCGCGGGGCGCGCCGGTGGACCAGGTGACATGGGTGCCGCGCAAGTCTCGGCGCACCCCCAGAAAGGAGGACTCAATGCAATATCTGCCGAGCCGCATCGCCGCGGGTCTCTTCGTCGTGCTTATCACCCTGCTGAACGGCGCGCAGCGCGCCGACGCCGCCGACTACCGGCTGCGGGCCGGCGACGTCCTGCGCGTCGAGGTGCTCGAGGATTCGTCGCTGAACGGCACCGCGCTGGTGGCCCCCGACGGGCGGATTTCTGTGCCCCTGGCGGGGAGTCTTGGGGCCGCCGGGCATACGGTCGAGGAGATTCGCCAGGCGTTGACCGGGGCGCTTGCGGGGAATTTCGCAGTGCCGCCGACGGTGCACGTGGGCCTTGCCTCGGTGGCCGAGCCGGCAGCGCGCCGGGCCGCGCTGCCCTACAAGGTCTACATCCTCGGCGAGGTCGCCTCTCCGGGGCTGGTCGAGGTGCCCCCGGGCACCACGCTTTTGCAGGTGCTGTCGCTGGCCGGCGGCTTTTCCGACTTCGCGGCGACGAAGCGCATCCAGCTGCGGCGGCTGCCCACCTCTGGCAGCGGCGAGCGTGTCTGGACCTTCAATTACGAGGCGATGCTCGAGGGGCGCAGCTCGGCGGCAACCACCCGGCTGCACGAGGGCGACGTGATCGTCGTGCCAGCCAGGCGCCTCTTCGAGTAGGCAGGATGCGGCGAGCTGACATCTGCCTGCCGGTCCTGGCGCTCGCGGCGCTGCTGCTTGCCACGGCGCTTCCGTCGGCCGCCCAGCAGGAGCCCGGCGGCAAGCGGCTGACCTTCGGCGTCGCGCAGAGGGGCGAGGCCGGGCGCAATCTCGAGCTGCAGCCGGGGGAGAGGGGCGCCTCATCCTTTGCGGCAACAACCCTCTCCGCGGGCCTTTCCAGCGTCACGCGACGGCAGGCGCTGTCGCTCTCGGCCGATGCGACGCTGCGGACGGGGAAACCGCCCGGGCTGGAGGAGGGCGGCATGGCGCTGCGCTACGGGCTGCGCGGTGCCGGCACGGCGCTCACCGCCCGCGTCAGCCTGCGCCGGCAGGAGGTCGCCTTTCTGTCGCCCCTGGACCTGGTGGATCTCGAGGACGGTGCGCTGCAGGTCCCCGAGGACCTGGGGGATCTCTCCGGGCGGGGCTGGCGCAACGACAGCCGGCTCAGCCTCTCGGGGAAGTTCCGCACGGACCGGCGTCTTGGCTTCGGAGTCGAGCTTGCGGCGAGTCGGCTCTCCTATGAGGACACCACGGCGCGCGGTCTGCGCGACAGCCGAAGTCTAACCGCGGCGCTGACCGCGCGGCTCGACCTGGCGCCGGACATGGTGCTTTCGCTCCGTCCTGGGCTTGCCGTGCAGCAGCAGGAGGGCGGCGCGCGGCTGCATAGCCGCAGCCTTGGCGCCCGGCTGGCCCACCGACAGCGGGGCGGCAGCCACAGCGTTTCGGTCGAGGCGCTCTGGCCCGACGCCTCCGCTGCGCGGCTGAGCCTGACGGCAGGGCTGACGCGGGCGCTCGGCCCGGCGCAGGATCTCTCGCTCAGCCTCGGGGCCACGATGACCGAGGGCGGCGAGCCCCGGCTTGTCACCGGCCTGTCTTACCTGCGCCGCATGACGCCGCGGGACCGCCTGTCGCTCAGCCTCGATCGCCGGGTGCGGGATGAGGCCGATGGCGCGGTCGTTCTGGTGACCGCGGCCCGCGGCAGCTACGCGCGCGCGCTCGACAGGCAGACGACGCTGCGCCTCGGCGGGACCTATGTCGCCACCGAGTCCGCCCGCGGCGGCGGGGCGACCCGCGACGCCGGGCTGACCCTCTCGGTCGGCCGCCAGTTGGCGCGGGGCTGGGTGCTCGACGCCGGTCTGCGCCGCACCCTGCGCGCCGACGACACCGCCGGGGGCGACGCGGTTTCGGACGCGATCTTCGTCAGCCTCGGGCGCGACTGGAGCCGCAAGTTCTGACCAAGCCACAGCCGGAGGTTTCCCATGTCCCACATTGGCACCCGTCACCTGCCCATGGCGATCAACCCGCCGGGCCTTGCGCTCTTCGCGCTGCTCTGCCTCGCCGCCCTGGCGGTGTTCTGGACGGGGCTGCGGTCATTGGGCCTCGCCTGGAGCACGCCGGAATACAGTCACGGTCCGCTCATCCCTCTGATCTCCCTATATCTTTTCCTGCGGGAGCTGCGGGATACCCCGCGAGCGGTCGCGCCACCGGGTGTCGGCTGGGGGCATGGGCTGCTTGTCCTGCTGCTGGCGTTGGGGTTGGCTGGCCTCGGCACCGTCGCGGCGATCCCGGATGTGGTGACCTACGCGCTGATCCTCTGGCTTGCGGGCGTGGTTCTGCTCTGCTTCGGCTGGACCGAGGGCCGGCGCCACCAGCTGCCGGTGCTGCACCTTGTCTTCATGCTGCCGCTGCCGCAGGTCCTCTACTGGCAGCTGACCATCGTCCTGCAGGGCCTTTCGTCGGAGGTCGGGGTCTGGATCATTCGCCTGATGGGCATCCCGGTCTTTCTCGAGGGCAATGTGATCGACCTCGGCCCCTACAAGTTGCTGGTCGCCGAGGCCTGCTCGGGGCTGCGCTATCTCTTTCCGATCCTGAGCTTTTCCTACCTGATCGCCATCCTCTACCGCGGTCCGTTCTGGCACAGGGCGCTGCTTTTCCTGATGGCGGCGCCGCTGACCGTGGTGATGAACGCCTTCCGGATCGGCATGATCGGGGCCCTGGTCAACTGGCGCGGCATCGGCCAGGCCGAGGGGTTCATGCACGTTTTCGAGGGCTGGGCGGTCTTCGGGCTCTGCGTGGCGCTCTTGCTGGCCGCGGCGGGGCTGCTGCAGCGCACCACCCGCCGGCCGGCGTCACTTTCCGAGACGATCGACCTGGATTTCGACGGGCTTGGGCGGCAGGCGGCGCGGGCGCTGGGGCTCCCGGCCTCGCGGGGGCTGCTGGCGGGAACCTTAGCGACCCTCGCGGTGGCGCTGGCCCTTGCCGCGGCGCCCCCCCCGGCGCAGAGGGTGCCCGAGCGCGCGCAGTTCTCGGCCTTTCCCCTGCAATTTGCGGGCTGGAGCGGCGCCGCGCACGCGCTGGAGCCGGAGATCGAGGCGGTGCTTGGCGCCACGGACTACCTCAACGCCAGCTATCTCGCGCCGGAGGGCGGCCCGCCGGTGGCGATCTTCGCCGCCTGGTACCGCAGCCAGACGCAGGGTGAGGGCATCCATTCGCCCGAGGTCTGTCTGCCCGCCGGCGGATGGGAGATCGAGACGCTTGGACCCCTGACCCTGGTGATGCCGCAGACGGTTTACGGGCGCTTCACGGTCAACCGTTCGGTGATCCGCAAGGGGCTGCAGCGGCAGCTTGTCTATTACTGGTTCGAGCAGCGCGGGCAGCGGATGACCAATGACGTCCGGGCCAAGCTGACCGTGTTGCGCGACGGGCTGACCCGGGGCCGGAGCGACGGCGGGCTGGTGCGCTTCACGACGCCAATCGGGCCGCGTGAGAGCATCGATTCTGCCGACTCGCGGCTCCAGGGCTTCATGCAACGGGCCTTGAGGTCGCTGCCGCGATTTATCCCGGAATGAGCCTTCCATATATCGCGCAATGCGCGGTTTCTTGCGCAATATGGAGTGCAGGAATATATTCCAGTATGCTGGCCTAATTATGACTTTTTAAGCCTGATGCAGAAATATCCATATGTGTCAGCAGACCTATCACGCGAATAGGCGATCTGCTTTCTGGGCTCGATGACTTTCCGTGAAGAGTTTCTGCGTCATTTCCCTATGGATATGGCATCGGCAAGGTCGTCTCGTGTTTTTTTGTGTGAGCACTCTCGAATAGTCGGGGTGCATGGTAAAAGGTGACTTGCATGCGAAGCCTGCGCGCTTATCGGGCGGAGGTGTCTGCGGACACGTCCGAAGAGGTTCTGAGACTTGTTGGAAGACCCCGCGCAGCGGACCGGAGGTGGCTCTATGCCACCCGTACGAAGCGCCTGTGCGATGTGCTTCTGGTGACGCTTGCCGCGCCCGTGGTCGTCGCAATCATCGGGATCTGCGCGGCGCTGGTGATACTCGACGGCTCCGGGCCGTTCTACAGCCAGTGGCGGGTCGGCCGGAACGGCCGCAGCTTCCGACTGTGGAAACTGCGCACAATGGTGCCCGATGCAGAGGCGCTTCTTGCGGACCACCTGCGGAACAATCCGGAGGCCCGGCGAGAGTGGCAGGAAAAACAGAAGCTTGCCGTGGATCCTCGGATCACCGCCGTGGGCCGCTTCCTGCGCATGTCCTCGCTGGACGAGTTGCCGCAAGTGTACAACGTTCTCCGGGGTGACATGAGCCTCGTCGGGCCGCGACCGATCCTGCCCGAGCAGGTCCCGCTCTATTCCGGAAGTGTTTATTACCGGCTGCGGCCGGGGCTGACCGGACCCTGGCAGGTCTCTGTGCGCAACGCCGGCGCCTTTCAGGACAGGGTGCGCCACGACGAGGATTATTTCCTGACCATCTCTCCGGGAACGGATTTGAAGATCATTCTGAAAACGGTCTCAGCCATCCTGCGAGGCACCGGACAATAGGGGTATTCTGCCACGCGTAGGTGATTTGATTTCGGTTCGGTGACTCGTTCTTGGGGGAATAAAACATGTGGTCGAATTTTATCGGCTTCGGTCTGATTATTTACGGTTTGGTGCTGTTGATCTTCCTCAAGAACAGCTTTCGAGAGTTTTCCGGAAGAGTTCGCGTTCCGGCTCTCGCGGTGCTTGCCAATTTTATGCTGTGTCTTCTGTGGCCTCTCACGCTGCTGGGATTTGCCATTCTTTCCCGCCCCAGGGGGGAAAGATCCTCCGGCCTCGGCAGCAGCCTGCGGAGGTCAGCGCGGGCTGCGGCGGTTGCGGAGCTGCGCGAGCATTCGGGCGAGCTCGGTTTCGGGGCCGTCGGGCCGGCCCGCGCCGCGCCACAGAAGCGCCAGAACTCCGGCGTAGAGCCCCAGCGCCAGGAGCAGCTCCGCGGCAAGTTGGACGATCAGCAGGGCCCGGCTGTCGAGCGGGCCGATGGCCCATTTCAGCCCGCAGACCCCGAGGGTGACGACGCAAAGGCCAAGCGCCGGGCGCAGGTTGGCGCGCAGCTGCGCCCCGATGCCGAGGCCGATCAGCCGCCGGACCAGCTCGAGGTCGACGAAGAGCACCAGGACCGTCGTGAGGCCCCGCGCCGCGACGACGCCCGGCAGGCCATAGAGCGCCAGGGCGAGCAGGATGAGCGGCAGGCGCAGGATCAGCACCACCATGTCGCGCCAGAACAGCCGGCGGGTCTCGCCGCAGGCCATGGCCAGCGGATGCGCGAGGGTGCCGAGGGTCTGCAGGGCGAGAGCGACCGAGAGCCAACGCACGATGTAGACCGCGTCCTGCCACTCGGCGTTGAACAGCGCCGCGATCAGCGTGTCGGCGGTCAGCGCGAAACAGATCCCGACGAAAAGCGACACGGTGTTGGTGAGCGCCCGGGCGCGCTGGTAGGCGCAGCGAACGCGGGCGGGATCGGCGGCGGCCTCGGGGCTCTTGAGCACCGCGGCGAGGCCGGGAAAGGCGATCTTGCGGATCGGCAGCATGAGCTCGCGCGTCGGCATGAGCGCGAGGTTCTGGCCAAGCTGGAACAGGCCGAGCTGCGGCACCGGGAGCCACTTGCCGATGAAGAGCGGATCGAGACGCGAGTTCACCGTGTTCAGCAGCTGGCTCAGGGTCATCCAGAGCGAGAAACCCCAGATGTCGGGGAGCGCCTGCAGCGACAGTCTCGGGCGGTAGCGCAGGAGCACGAAGGAGAGGAGCGCCCCGAGGGCGGCCTCGAAGACCGAGCCGATGATGAGCGCCCAGTAGTTTCGCAACCAGACCGCCAGGGCGATCATCACCGCGGCACCGACGAGTTTCTGGATCACGCTGAGCAGGAACTCGAAGCGGAAGTTCAGCCGGCGTTGCTGGACGAAGGTCTGCGGGCTGGCCATCCCGGCGAGGGCGGGTTGCAGGCTCAGCGCCAGCAGGATGTCGGCCAGCCGCGGGTCGTCGTAGACCTTTGCAAGCGGCAGAGCGAGGCCGGCCATGGCCAGCGACAGCGCGAGCCCGCGCAGCAGGCCCAGCGTCCAGACCGTGTCGATGGCCCGGCTGTCGGCCTGTCCGGTGCCGATCAGCGCCTCGCCGAGCTGCATGTCGGTCACCGAGGTCAGCAGCACCATCACCGTCGCCGCGATGGCGACGATGCCGTAATCCTCGGGCGAGAGGAACCAGGCGATCACGATGGTCGCGCCCGTCTTGACCAGCGTGATCAGCAGTCGCGCCGCGGTGAGCCAGGCCGCGCCGCGAAAGAGCTTGCCGGTCAGCCCGCCGGGGGCCGGTGAAAGCGCCTCTGCGCCGGTCTGGGTCATCCCCGGTAGTCGCGGATCACGCCGTCGAGCACGGCCTGGTAGCTCTCCTGCCGCTGGCGCAGCGTGGCCGGATCGCTGAGCGTCGGCGAGGCAGTGGCGGCTTTGCGCAGGCGGCGCGCGATCAAGGGCCGCTCGGCGCGGAGGCGCAGCGCGAGCTTGGCGCGGCGGGCGCGGCTGCGCGGCGGGGCGCCGGGCGCCGCTGCGGGGGCCGTGCCGGCTGGCGCAGGGGTAGGGCGGAGGGCGCGGCGCAGGCGGGTGAACTCGGGGAAAAGCTCGTGGAACTCGAGCGCGATCCCGAGGCTCGCGGCCCAATCTGCCCATTTGTCTCGGTTGATCAGGTTGGAGACGGAGACGGCGATCCAGGGGGTGCGGAAGGCATCGGCAATGATCGCCGCATGCAGCGACTCCGCCAGCACCAGAGGGGCGCGGGCGATCTCTTCGATCACCGCGCGGGCCTCGCCGCAGGGCGAGACGTAGCGCAGCCCGGCGCGGCGGCAGACCCGCGGCCAGTCGTGCCGCGTGGCGCCCGACAGATGCGGGACGAAGAGCGGCTGCGTGCCCGAGCGGGGAATATCGGCAAACTCCGGCAGGCGCGGCAGCATCATCGCGGGATCGACGATGCCGATGTCCCGCGGCACCCCCAGCCGCTCGGCCGAGAGCGGCCCGCGCAGGGCGCGGAGATCCCATTGGGCGCGGTCCGACACATCGGGGATCCGGCCGTAGCCGGTGCCCGAGCCGACCACCAGCTTGCGCCCCTCCGGCAGGGGCAGCTCGGTGTTGAGGATGGTGCCGACGCCGATCAGCGTCGCCGCCGTGGTCCAGCTGTTCCAGCCGGGCAGCAGCGCGTCCCAGATCCAGGCATTGAGATCGTCACCGAAGTTGCCCGCGGGGTGGCGAAAATAGAAAAGCTCCAAAACGCAGTCACCATTGTCAGAGGGCCGGAGGCCCGAACACCACACCGCCCCCACCTCGGGGCGCCTGGCGATTAGTCCCGGAACAAGTGAATTTTGATTTAATTTTTGTCTGACAAGACTCGGCTCCGCCCCGCGGGGTGCGGGGCGAAGGCAGGTTGGTCCGGTGGCGGGCCGGAGGCTCAGCCCAATTCGAGGTGCAGCCCGGCGCCGTGGTCATGCGGTGCCTCGCGCATGGTGAAATTGTCGATCTCGCCTGCGAAGCCCTGCGAGCCCCATTGCGTGCCGAACTTGAAGGTATGGTACCCTAGTGCCGCCGTGGTCCCCGAGGCCGCGACCTCTTGGACGACCGCGCCGTCGACGCTCAGGGCCAGAGTGCCGCTCTGCGAGTCGTAGCTGACGGTGACATCGTGCCAATCGTGGTCGGCCAGCACGTCGCCATTGGAGCGGACGATGAAGGTGCCCTGATCGGTCTTCATCCAGAAGCGGGCATCGTCGTCGCGCACCTCGAGGCTCATCGAATGATGCACCCCAAAGACGTTCAGCCCGGTGGGGGCATCGCTGCGCAGCTCGAGCGAGAACTCGAAGCTGTCGCGCGCGTAGAACTGGTCGAAGCCCTTGTCCACGCTGAGGTGATCGCCCCTGTCAATGCGCAGCGCCCGGCCCGCGCCGTGGTCGATGAAGGCCTCGGAGGGGACATCGGCAAAGGTCACACCTTGATCGCTGGCATCGGCAACGCTCCCGTGGTCGAAATCGATCTGCAGGAGCACCGGCGGCGCGTCCCGCTCCAGCGCTTCGGCCCGGAGCTCGGCGTAATGCTCGGCGATCTCGGCGGCGCCGGGCGCTTCGGTGCTCAGTCGCACGTTGCTGATCTGCGTGTCGAGCCCGTCGTTCCAGCTGTGGCCGAAGGTCAGCCCCCAGTATTTTGCCGGCGCGGTGATGCCCGAGGCCTCGGCCTCGGCGGCAAGCGCGCCGTCGACATAGATGGCGATGGTCCCGGCGGCATCGCTGAACACGAGGTTGAGGTGATGCGCCGCGCCATCGGCAAAGACGGGATCCTCGGTGATGACCCTGAACAGCCCGTCGTCGGTGGCGACGTAGAAGGTCACGCGCCCTTCGTCACCGACCGAGGCGCCGAGCGTGCCGAACTGGTGCAGGAAGAAGCCGGAGGCGCCGGGCTCGGGCTTGAGGGTCATTTCGTAGTTGAGGCTGGTGAGGTTGAAGAGCTTGCTCTCGGAGCGGCTGAGGGTGAGGCGCGCCTGATCGCCGATCGTGGCCCAGCCGTCGCCCAGGCTCACCATGTCGGAGGCGGTGACGCTGGTGCCGTGGCTGGAGCTGTCGTGCAGCCCGCCGAGGCCGATCTCGAGGTCGAGCGTCACCGTGTCCTCGATCACGACCGTGCGGTGGATGGTGTCGCTGCTGCCGTCGGCGGCGGTGACCTGCAGCGTGTAGCCGTGGCTCCCTGCGGCGCCGAAGTCATGCGAGACGCTGCGCCCGCTCAGCGAGGTGCCGTCGTCGAAGGTCCACAGGAAGCTATCGGCGCCCGCCCCCCCTTCCGGCCCATGGCTGAGCGAGGCGTCGAGATGCGCCAGCGACTTGTCCTGCCGGTCGATGTCGATGTCGGCGACGGCGGTCAGCCGCTCGGGGGTGTCACTCCACCAGGTCAGCCGGCTGCCGGCGACCCCGTTGAGCGCGCTGTCGGGCTTCAGCATCAGGTCGCGCAGATCGCCTGAGCCGCCGGCCTCGATATTGACGAAATGGCTGTATACATCGCTGCCGTCGCCGGTCTGCGCGGTGCCGAGCACGGCGTTCCCTGCCACCCCCAAGGTGTTGTGGGCGATGTTGTTCTCGACCACGCTGCCCTCGCCGGTCACCTTGATCCACGAGGTCATGGTGCCCGTGGTGGTGCTGCCATCGGCGGCGGTCAGATAGCAATCGGGGTTGTTGAGCACGGTGTTGTTGCGCACCACCGCCCCCAGCGTGTCCGCCAGCGTGATGCCGGACCAGAAGGACGAGTGGATGACATTATGCTCGACCAGCAGGTTCTTGTAGAGAAAGCCGTTTTTCGCGGCATCCTCGTTGCGGCCGAAGATGCCCTGGTAGGCCTGGCCCGCGCCGGTGTCGAGAATGTTCTCGCGAATGGTGATGTTCTCGTTATTAACCTTGATGTTGGTCCCCCAAATCTGGATGAAATCGGGGTGGTTCGCCTCGTAGACCGCGCCGGCGAAATCGTGCAGGTAATTGCCCTCGACCAGCAGGCCCGAAACCCCGGCGATGCGGATGCCGTCGCCCTGGAACCCCGAGAACTCGTTGCCGGTCACCGTGCCGTCATGGCTGTCCATGAGGGTCAGCCCCTGCAGGAAGCCGGTGGCCCTATTGCCCGAGAAGACGATCCCCTCGGAGCCGCGGACCACTGCGAGGTTGAGCCCGGCGGTATGGGCGCCCTCGACGCCAAAGACCCCCTCGGCATTGGAGGACATCTCGCAATTGACGATCTTGATGTTTTCGCAGTCGCTGATCTGCAGCATGGTGGAGAGCCCGGGGATCTGGCCTTTGGCGGCCTCGAATTTGACCCCCTCGAAGGTGATGTTCTCGCGGTCGCGCAAGTTCACATGAGTCAGCACCGCGGGGTCCGACGGGTCGGCGGAGGTGATGGTGAGCGGTGCATCCTCGGATTGGTCGAGGTAGTCGCTCATCTGCAGCGAATAGCTCGCGCCCGCTTCAAGGCGAATGGTGCCGCCGCCGCTTTTGGCCAGCGTCCAGCAGGCCGCGGCGAATTCCGCCTGGCTGGAAACGGTCAAAACGGTCGCACTGCCGTCAAGGAGGGGGGTCTGGTCGTCGCTCATCGCGTCAGCTCCAAAGCTCGCATCAAGGTACGAGCCCGGAAATAAGCGGCGAACTGGGGCTAAACTTGCGCGAATTGAGGCTTTAACGCGCCTTAATGATCGACATTCGTGACCAATTGAGGGGATTGCCGGGAGCGATCAGAGGATGTGCCAGGCGCCGGTCGTCCAGGCCCAGAGGCCGATGCATCCGTTCGCCACCATATGCGCCGCGATGGCGTCGCTCACCTCGCCCCGGCGGTGGCGCAGCAGGCACAGCGCCAGCCCCGCAAGCCCCGCGACGAGCCAGCGCTCGTGCAGCGCGGCGAAGGCGAGGCAGGAGAGCGCGGCGGCGAGCACGGGCCGGGGCGCGAGACGCCGCAGGAGGTAGTCGCGAAAGACCAGCTCCTCGATCACCGGCACCAGCAGCGTACTGCCGAGGAGTCGGCTGCCGATCCAAAGCCCGAGCGCGGCGCCGGCCAGCGTGCCCTGCGGCGGCGCTCCGGCCTCCGGGCCGGTGGTGATCCAGAGGGCGGCGATGAACCCGCCGACCGCGAGCGCGCGCGGATCGGGACGCCGGATCAGGCCGCGAAGGGTGGGCAGGACAAGCGCGAGGGCCGCAGCCATGGCCAGCGCGCGCCAAGGATAGAGATGCGCAGGGGTCTGCGAGAGGGTCGAGGCAACGAGCGCCGATCCCATCATCACCGCAAAGGGCAGAAGCCGCGCGACCTGTGGATCGGCAAGGAGGGGCGGGGGGCGCGCCGCGCCGGGGCTTGGCCGCGCGGGGCGGTGCAGGACCGGCAGATGCCGCGCCACGAGGATCAGCAGCAGCGCCAGCCCGGTGAAGGCGACCCAGCCCGCGTGGCTGTGGAATCCGCCGACCGCCAGCTCGGGATGCCCGTCGAGCCCGATCGCCAGAAGCGCGGCGATGCGCAGGACGTTCAGCCCCCAGCTGAGCGCGAACCCCAGGGGGTAGAGCGCCAGGACATGGGGGAACCGGAGTTCCCTGCGGAAAAGCAGAAGAAAGAGTGTCGTGAAGAGCGCGACGAGCACGATCCCCTCGACGCCCGCGCATTGCGGGCCGACGGCGATGACGAAGCCGGGGGTGCCGATCAGCTTTTCGGCGGGCTCGGCCAGCACCTCGTAGCCGAAGACGCCGAGTGTCCGGACCACGGCCGCGAAGGTCGCCCCGGTCACCGCCTCGATCCGCCAGAGCGGCTGCAGCAGATCCGCGAGCTCCGGGGCCGCAAGCCCGAGGGCAAGAAGCGCCGCGAGGGATCCCGCGTGCTGACGCAGGAGAGCCGCCCAGGCGGGGCGAGGGGCAAGCTGGAGCGCGAGGCCGACCGTGCTGAGAACGCCGCCTGAACACCAGCTCAGCAGGGCAAGGGCGGTGATCCGCGGCCCGGCGGCGTCGCTGAGGAAGGTCCAAGGGGCGAGCACGAGGGCGAGCCCGGCAAGGTTCACCGCCAAGGCTCGGCCCCTTGGCGATGCGCCCCGCGCCATCAGCGCGCCGAGCACATCGCGCCGGGCCAGCGCGAAGAGGCCGAGGGCGGCGAGGGCGCCGATGGCGCGCGGCACCATGCGCCCGGCAAAAGCACAGAACCAGGACGGCGCCTGCTCCCGGCAGGTGAAGGGGAAGCCATGCTGATAGGCAAGGCTGATCACCAGAAGCTCCGCCGCGAGCAAAAGTCCCAGAGCCGCGGGCGCAGGCGCGCGGCGGGGACCGTGGGCGAGGGCGGTCAGCCGCCGCACCGGGGGCGCGCCCCGCGGCGCGGCGGGCGCCTTGTGAGGGCCATCACCCGGCGCGGTGACGGCGGCGCTCCCAGAAGAGCAGCACGATCGCGGCAAGCGCGGCGATGGCCGCCGTGCCCTCGAGGGCGCTGATCTCGGGGACCGTGGTCGCGGCGCACCCCGAGAGGCTATCGGGGTTGCAGGCCAAGGCCGGGCCCGCCGCGGTCAGCAGGGCCGCGGCGAGGGCGGCGAGGGTGCAGGTAAGCGTTTTCATTCGGAAACTCCTTCGATGGGGCTGGCTCCGGACGGGGCTCAGCAGAGGCAGTCGTAGGTCTCGAACTCCAGCGCCGCGATGAACGGCTGCAGATTCTGCGGATCCGAGGGGTCGGGATCGATGAGCACGGCGACCAGATCGCCGATGCCGGGCATATAGCCCTCGTGCGCGGCGGCCTGAGCGAGGAGGCTCTGCACCTCTGTATCGGTGCCGAACCCTGGGTCGATCACGTCGAGAAAGCCCATGTCCTGGCTGTCGGTCAGTTCCCAGATCGCGCGCTGAACGACCCAGCCGCTGGTCCCGCTGGTCTCGAACTGCTGGTTGAGGATCCAGCTCACCAAGTCGAGGTTCTCGGCCGCGCTCTGGCCGTTGAAGACCGAGGCGCCGTTCAGCGCGAAGACATCGGTCACCTGAGGATCGCTCGACAGCACAAGCCTGCCGGTGACCACCGGGGCGAGATCGATATCCTCGGCGCCGGTGATCGGCTCGTGGCGGCTGACGCAATAGGCCTGATCAAGGTAGAGACCGTCGAGGCGCGCATTGCCCTCCCCCTGCAGGATGCGGACATCATAGGCCGCATCCTCGACCGGCCGGACGAGATCGGTGGCCCGGACCTGGAAGGTGACGGTCTCGGGAAGGGCGGCGACCCAGCTTTCCAGCGAGTTCGCATCGCCGCAATAGGTGACCTCGAGGCTGGCGCTGGCGGTCGCGCCTTCGGTGTCGGCGACGGTGACCGCGTAGCTCGCAGTATGGCTCTGGCCGATATCCAGCGCGGCATAAGCGTCGGCGCCGTCGAAGATGAAGCTGTCCTCTGCGGTGAGCAGCACCGAGACTCCGTCGGAGAGCGTCACGGCAGGTCCGCCCGCGACGATCGCCTGGCCATCGATCATGGTGACCGCCACGTCGGCGCTGTCGCTGTCCGAATAATTGTCTGAAAAATCAACCAGAATGAGCGTGTTGGCGCAGTCCATCGCGGCGGCGTCGATGGCGCTTGGCGGGTCGTTTGGCGGCGGTAGCTTGCACAGTCCAAGATCGACCTGCGCGGTGTCCTTGGCGGTGACGCAGATCATCCCCGAGAGTCCGCCGCCGTCCACGTCGCTGTCCCGGCTGTCGTCGGAGCCCTGCTCCTGCAGGGTGAACTCTGTGCCGTCGGGGGCGACGCCGACGATCCGGTACTCGCCGACCGGCAGCCCGTCGAAGCGGTAGCTGCCGCTGGCGTCGGTTACCGTGGTGATCGGCTGGCCGTCGGCCCCCAGCACCGGCTCGCCCTGCGCATCGAGCAGCTTGATGAGCACGCCGGATTTCACTGGCTCGCTGCGAGTAGCGTTCTGGATGAAAGGCTGAAAATTGACATTGTCGATGCCCGCGCCCCTGCCGCCGACCAGGGAGGTGGACACAAAGTCGATGCGGTTCAGGCCGGCGGAGAGCTCTACCTCCAGCTCGATGCGCCCGTCCTCGGTGACGACCACGGATTCGACCACCTTGCCATTGATCCGAATCTCGAAGCGGTTGCCCGCGTCCCCGGCGCCGAGGTTGCGATAGGCATCGAGGCTGAGAAGGTAGCTCCCGCCGGCGTCGAGGCGGAAGCTGCGGCTCCAGGTGCCGCCCTGGTCGAGTTCGACAATCGTGTTGTCCGGGGCGTTGCCCGCGTGACCTGCCTGGGCGCCGACGACGAGGTCGATGACAGCGGCGCCGGTGCTTTTCCAGTCGCCGTAAGAGGCGACATTGTAGCGGGTGCAGGTGACGCTTTCGTAGCTGGTCGCGCCGGTGAAGACCGGATCGCCGAGCGTGATCTCAACCTCGACGTCCTGCTGGCCATCGCAATCGAGATCGCACCAGACGAGCCCGGCGATCGAGCCTGTGGGCGGCGGCGTTTCCTCCTTGCAGGAGATGATGCGTCCGTCGGAGCCCCCCGAGGCGCACCAGTAGGTCCAGAAGTAGCTGATCGGCCAGTCGCAGTCGCGGAGCTCGACCTCCTTTGGCTGCGCCAGGCACTTGAAATAGGTGAAACACTCAAATGCCGAATGGTGGGAGTCGTACCACGAACGATAGTAAGTCATATGTTACCCCGAACAGCCCGGCCCACGTGGCGGGCGATACTCTGCGTGTCGAACAGCGATCCGTCACGGACACAGCCGATACCCTCAAGACCCTCAGTGGCGTGATCCCGGGCCGCGCCGCGGACAGCCAGGACCCCGGCACGTCGATGGCGTGCCAAGCCGACTCGAGCCGGGTGCCGTCGCACCCTGGGTCCTTGATACGCCCTTATCCCTAACCTTGAATTAATGCGGCCTTGGTGCGGGCGGTGGCGCCATGTGTGTTCGCGGCGCGTGGCCACATCATGTAGACGTGGTCCGGCGCCAGCGGGCCGGCGGTCCCTCATCTCTTAACCGGCTGGAAAGAGTGGAGCAGCGCGCCCCGCATCGGGGGCGGCGCGAGTCGCCCCTTTGGCCTGCTGCGACAGGCAACGCCCGCCGCTGCAGGCTCCTCTTAATGCTCCCCGGAAGACACTGACCCGAGCTTCGATTGGGCGCTTTTGCCCATGCCTCTCGAACCTGCACAAGGGAGACACCCGATGTCCGATGGATTTGCCAAGCACGCGTCAGGACTTTCCAGCCCGGCCACCGAACTCTACGACATCACCCCCGACGATGCCGCGGATCTTGCCGTGGTGCCGCGCGCCGTGGCGGTTGCGACCAGCGGCACGGTCCGGATGACCACCGTAGGCGGCACGACGGCGACGGTCTATGTCGTCGCCGGCTGCCCCTTTCCGGCGCGCGCGCGGCGCATCTGGGCGACCGGCACCAGCGCCACCTCCATCGTGGGGCTGGCCTGATGTTCGTCGGTGTTCGGATCGGCATGAGCCCGGGGGCCACGACGCCCGGCGCGCCCGGGGACCCCGTCCCGCCGCTGCCGGGCGGTTCCGGAACCGTGGATCTCTCCTCCGGGGCGTCGCTGGCCTTTCCCGAGGGCAACCTCGAGCAGGACCTCGCCGGCAGCCAGCTTGCGCTGCAGACCACCTGGAGCGCCGCGGCGGATGGCAACAACCTGTTCTTCCCGCTGTCAGCGGACGGGGTGACGGCGTTTTTCGCCCATCTGCGCCTGCCGATGGAGCTGCGCAACACGAGCAACCGTTTCGCACTGGTTTCGGGGTTTTCGGACAGCAGCAGCGATTTCTTCACGCTGAGCTACTTCGGTGCGGCGCAGGGGACACCCGGCTTGCGCAACAGGATGGTGGCCGGCGTTCGGACGCAGACGGCGAGCTCGCTCGAGATCACCGAAGAGGACTTCCTGATCGTCGCCACCACGGGGGCCAGTGCCACCCAGCTGCGGCTGGATTGGTACGGTCCGGACGGCAGCAGGCATGCGGGCGGGCTGAGCGGCAGCTTCGGGCCGGTCAATATCTCGTCGACCGACGGCTTCTTCACCCTTGGCGCCAACGCCGGGGTGGCCGCCGATCCGATGCCCGCGGACGGTTATCCCGACAATGTGGCTCTGGGCTGGCCCGGCGAGATCCGCGCCTGCGGCTTCGTCAAGTCGGGCGAGCCCGGCGTGCCGATCCCCGAGGCCGTCTGGCAGGAGATCGCAACGGGCGACGACGTGGCGGCGGCGCTCTCGGGCACCGTGCCGCTGTTCCTGCGGGTCTTCGACGGTACTGCGGCCTCGCTCGCCGCGCCGGGCCCGGGCGACATGACCCATGCCTCGACGGCCTGGCCCTTGGTCGCCAGCCTGCGCCCGGGCGGCAGCGTGGGACGCTCGGCCTTGTCCGGCTGGCTGAGGCCGGATCGCCACGCGGACGGTTTCGTCTACGGCATCGCGGCCGGAGAGACCTCGCGCGAGGTGACCCTTGCCGGGACGGCGGATGCCGCGCTCGACGGGCAGGCCGTGCGGGTGCGGCTGGTCTACGAGGACGGCACGATCGCGGTGGACTGGACGTCTCTGGGGACGATCAGCGGCGGTGCCTTCTCGGGCACGGTGAGCGTGCCCTACGGGCTGGATCGCGGCTGGATCGGGGCGACGCAATACGACCTCGGTGACGGCGAGATCGTGGCCGAGGATCGGGACCGCTGGGGCGTTGGCTGGAAGATCATGCCGCTTGGCCAGTCGCAGCTCGCGGTGCACATGCTGAAGATCACCCATCGGGGGCGGAAGACCAGCAATGCGCTGGTCTCCTATGCGCATGAGAACCCGCGCATGGTCAACAGCCCCGCCAGCCTGCTGCCGAGCCTGCACCGGCTTGGCAGAGGCTGGACGCTTTCGGACGGCGCGTCGGCTTTTGCCGACCAGCTTGCCGCGCTCGGTGTCGGCTGCCCGGTGATGATCCTGCCGGACGCGGTCGACGGCACCGGGCCGGACAGCTTGTTGGACGACAGCTCGGGCGCGCGGAACTGGTCGGAGTTGAGCGGTCGGCTCGCGGCTTTCGGCCATGACGTCTCTTGCGTGGTGATGAACTGGGCGACGCAGGGCTGGTCGACCCGGGGCAGCGTGGCCGAGACGCTAGAGGCGCTGATCTACGGCACCGGCAGCTATGGCGGGACCGTCGACCATTGCCTGAATGACGAGCTGCGCGCCGGCTGGCAATTTGGGCTCTCGCCGGCCACCCGCCATGCGCAGGGCAACCATGAGTACGCCCGCCAGCCGCAGATCGACTATGCCAATGCCGCCGGCCTCAGTGTGGGCCTGCCGGTTTCCGACTATGCGATCACCACGCTCGATGACGTGCATCCCGATGGCAACAAGACGGGCAACATCACCATGGGCGCACGCCTGGCGCTTCTGGCGGCGCAGATGATGGGCGTGGCAACGCCCGCAAAGCCGCATTTCACCGGCGCGATGCGCGCGGGCGGCACCATTGCCGTCAGCGTCTCGCTGCCCAATGGCGGGTCGCTCTACAGCCCGGCGCCCACGGCGCTGACCGGGTTCCAGGTGGACGAGGGCAGCGGCTGGACCGGCGCGGGTTTCACCGCGGCGATCAACGGAAACGCGGTGCTGCTGACCCGGGACAGCGGGGCGTTCCCCGCAGGAACGCAGCTGCGCTACCTTGCCAACGGCGAGACCCGCAACGGGCTGGACGGCACGGACGAGGACCGGATCGTCTCGGGAATGCTGTACGAGACCTGGGCGGGGGACATACTCGGCCTCGGCGTGCCGGTGCTCGGCTCGGTGAGCGGCGGCGCCTGGGTCTCGGGCTGGAGCGCGGTGACCTGAGCGCCTCAACGTGTCTCTGCCAGAAAGCCGCGCAACCTTGCGACGAGGGCATCGCGGGCGGGGCTCGGCGCCTCGCTCGCGGGCTCGAGCGCGGGTGCCCGCAGCAGCGGGGCGATCTCGTTCACCTCCCAGGCGACATGCACCCCGCGCAGCCCCTCGACGTGTTTGGCTGTGGCCAGCTGGTGATCGTTGCGATGTTCGCCGAACCCATGGCGGCGCGGGACGATGATCAGGGGTTTTCTCAGCCGTTTGGCCGAGAGGATGGTGCCGACGCCGGCGTGGGCGACGACCACGCGGGCGGCGGCGAAGCGGCGTTCGAACTCGGCAGGGGGCAGCGCGGCGTGAACCATGAGATTGGGCCAGCTTCCGGCCGTGACGCCGGTCTGCGCGACGATGGGCTCGTCAAGCTCGGGGGCGATGGCGTCGAGGGCATCGATCAGCCGATCGAAGGGCAATTGCGTGCCGACGCTCGCGAAGATCACAGGATCGAGCCCGCGTAATCGACGCCGGTGTCCCGCGCCACGTGTTCCCATTGGCTGAGCGACAGATGCGCCCAGCGTCGGGCGAGCGTGCCGGATTTGGACATGCTTTCGGCATTGGCCACGCTGTCGATCCAGATCGTGCGGGCGCCGAAAAGGCGCCCCCCGGCGATCGCCAGCAGGCCGGACATCGCGCCGGTGCTGAGAATGACCTGCGGCCGCCAGGTCAGAAGGCACCAGAACACCCGCAGCGCCGCCAGAACCGCCAGCGCCGGGCGGTCGCGGTTGCAATCGGGCACGATGACCGCGGGGGTCGCGTTAAAATGTTCGGGCAACCCCCCCATGGTGGTCATGTAGAGCACCTCGTGCTCGGCAAATGCCTCCCGCAGCAGGCAGAGTTGTTGCCAGTGCCCGCCGGCGGAGGCAACTGCAAGTACACGCTGAACCATTCAACTCACCTCATTGGGACTCGGAACTCTGCCCGGGGACGCCGCGCAATCCCTGCGACTCTCTCCCTGCCGCGAGGAGTGTCGGCACATTTTCCTAACTCGTGGTAAACGCGGCCCCTCGGCAGGGATTGGTCACTGCAAAGCGGCCAATCCGCGGGCTCTGCTCAGGGCCTCTCGGGGATAAGATCATTGCCATTCGATCGCCCCGAGGTCCGGCAGGTGCCCCTTGGGGCGCGCGGTGCCGAAGCGGTCGCGCGGCGGTGCCAGCGACGGGTCGGCGCGGTCGACCAGCGGATTGTCCGGTGCAACGCTGCGGAAATCCCCCTCCAGCAGCCGCGGAAACAGGCGAATTGGTTGACGCAGGATCATGTTGCCGCGCGGCGTCATCAGCGGCGATTCCTGCGCCATCCGCGAGATCAGCCCGGCGGCGACGTTCCCCGCGATGCGCACGTCGTGCGCGGGCGCGCCATCCTTTTTGTCCTGCACGAGGATCCACGGGTGCGTCGTGCCCGGTGTGCCGCGGGCATGCACCACCGTGTTGTTGAGGATCGTGACGCCCCGGCCGCCATAGACAGCGATGCCGTGGTAGGCGCTGACCGAGATGATGTTGTTCTCGATGCGCAGCCCGTCGAAGGCGCCGTCGAAGAGGCCGATGCCCTGCAGCACGCAGCGCAGCGGGTGGTCCTGTGGCCCGGTCCATTCGAGGATCGTATTGCGCGCCAGAACCAGGTCCCGCACCGGCTGGCGCTGCCCGTCGCCGGGCTTGTTCGCCCAGGACTGGATGCCGTCGTCATGGTTGTCGTTGATTTTTATGCAATTGCCGATCTCGTTGTCCTCGACCCGGCTCCCATCGCCGAGCACCCGGATCGCATCGCCGGAGAAGCCGTAAATCCGGTTGCCGTGCGCGGTGGCGCCGTCGCCTTCGAGCGTGAGCCCGAAATTCGTGCCCGTCAGGCGGCTGTCGAAGAGTCCACTCTCCGCGCCGCGCAGGAGCACGCCGTTTGGAGCCCAGTTCCGCGTCCAGTCCTCGAGCCCCCACCCGAGGTAGGCCGAGGGCGCGTCGGGGCTGCCGCGCAGCTCCAGCGCCTCGAGGCGGATGCGCGCGGTGCCGCGCGCCGCCTGTACCAGCGCCGGCGGCAAGCCGCCCGGCGCTCTTGGCCAGAGCCGGAGGCCCGTGAATGTGAGCCCGCTGCCCCGGTCGATGCGCAGCGCATCCATGTGCACGGTGCCGGGCTCTGCCGGGAGGATGCGCAGGGGAGGAACGAAGCCGGGGGCCTGCAGCGCCACCCTGCCGTAAGTGCCGGGCAGGAGCAGAATCCGGTCGCCGCCGCGAACCTCGGCGCTGTTCAGCGCGGCCCAGAGGCTGGTCCAGGGGCTGTCCGGCTGTCCGGATCCGGGACCGCGCGCTGCGCCGGGGGGCGCGACGTAGTGATCGCGGGCGAGGGCGGGGGCGGCGCTGAGCAGCGCGAGGGCGAGCGCCAGCCCGCGGCAGAGGCGCAGGGTTGAGCGTGGGCGCGGGTCAGGCACGCTGGCTCTGACCCTGGCTCAGGCGCTGCAGGCGAAGCAGCACCGACAGGCCGCGCAGCGCCGGATCGCCGGGCCGCGCGCCGATGGCGCGGGCGATCGCCTCGCGCGCCGCGTCGCGCTGGCCGAGGCGGCGCAGGGCCCCGGCCAAGGTGCGCCATTGCTGCGCCATCTGCTCGGGATGGCGGGCGAAGCGGGCCTCGTGCTTGTCGAGGATGCGGCGCCGTGCGGCGGCCCAGAGCTGCAGTTCGCGGGTGAGGCTGTTGGCCGAAAACGTCTGGATCACCAGCGGTGCGTCAACGAAGGCGAAGCTGCCATGGTCCGACAGGCGCAGCGCGCAGTCCCAGTCCTCGAGCGCCGAGAGGGTCGTGTCGAAGCCGCCGATCCGGGTCAGGACGGCGCGCCGCGCCATCAGGGTCTGCGTGCTGATGAGGCTGCGCGCGAGCAAAGCTTCGGAGAGATCGCCCTCGACCCGCGCAAGCTCGGGGCCGGGGACGTAGCGCGGGGCAAGGCGCGCCGCCGCCTCCTGCCCGGGGGCGGAGGAGATCAGCATGCCGCAATAGGCGGCGATATCGCCCATGCCGCGGTCGCGCAGCCGGCGCATCTGGCGTTCGAGTTTTTCGGGCAGCCACTCGTCGTCGCTGTCCTGGAAGGCGATCCAATCGCCCCGCGCCTCGGCAAGGCCGCGGTTGCGCGCCGCAGAGGGGCCGGCGTTGCGCGGGCTGGCGATGACGCGCAAACGCGGGTCGGACATTGCGCGGGCGCGGGCCAGCGTGGCGTCGGTCGAGCCGTCATCGACGACGATCAGCTCGAAATCGCGCCAGCTCTGGCGCAGGACGCTCTGGATGGCGGCGGCGATGCTGGCCTCGCGGTTGTAGGCGGGCAGCACCACCGAGACGGCGGGGGCGCTCATCCGCTCCTCCTCAGGGTCCAGCGCATCGGGTAGCTGGCGGGGCGCAGCAGTGACAGGACCGGGGTCAGCGGCAGACGCCAGCGCCAGTGCCGCTGGCCACGACCGATCAGCCGCCACTCGCGGCGCCAAAGGCCATAGGCAAGGCGCAGGTGCCCTTGGGCGAAGGCGATGCGGATGGTGTAGACGGCGGCGCGGGCGAGAAAGGCGCGGCGCAGGGGATCGGGCGGACCGTAGCACCCCTGAGCATCCTGTGCGCGCATGAAGTGGTAGCCTTCGGCCACGCGCGGCGCGTCGGCGCTGAGACTGTCCGCCGCCCCGATGCGATGGGCGACGATCCAGTCGCCGGTGAGGCAGAGCACCGGGCCCGCCCCGCTGGCGCGGAGCAGCAGATCGCTGTCCTCGCTGCAACGCACCGCGGTGGTGAAGCCGCCGAGCTGCTCGAAGAGATCGCGCCGGATCAGCAGGTTGCAAGACGCGAAGCGGAATTGCGGCAGGGCGGCAACGGCGAAGAGGGCGTTCTCGAAACGCCGGGTCCGGCGCCGGGGGACGCGGGGCAGGGCGGGGCTGGCCCCCTCGGGACAGTCCGCCGTCTGCTGGAAGATCATCGCCGCCGGTCCCGCCGCCCGCACCGCCTGCAGCAGCAGCGGCAGGGCATCCGGCGCCCAGACGTCATCGCAGTCGAGAAAGGCGATCCACTCGGCCCGCGCCGCCGCGGCGCCGCGGTTGCGGGCCGCGCCGGGGCCGGCGTTGGGCTGCCGCAGCAGGCGGATCCAGCCTTCGGCCCGGCGCGCGGAGATCGCCGCCTGCGCGGCTGCGGCAGAGCCGTCGCGCGACCCGTCGTCGACGACGATGACCTCGATCTCGGGCCGCTCGGGCAGACAGGCCAGACAGGCGCCGATCAGCGCGGCGCGGTTGTAGAGCGGGATGACGATGGAGAGCGCGGGGTTGCTCATCGCGGCGGACCGAGGCTGGGGGTGTCACTGTCCGCGCCGGCGGCGGTGCCGCAGGTGGACAGGGGCCAGACTTCGCGAAAGTCCTTGCGATTTAGTTAAAATATCCGGGGTCGGCGCTGCCAGATGCCGAGGAGAGAACCCCGCGCCCCGCAGGGCGCGGAGTATCGTTGTCCGCAGGGCCGGCTCAGCCGACGGTGGCGGTCACGATGAATTCGACGAAATAGTCGGGGGTCGCGAGCTTGGCTTCGCCGGTGGCGCGGGCCGGCGGGTTCGCGGGATCGACCCAGGCGTCCCAGACGGCGTTCATCGCGGCGAAATCGGCCATGTCGGCCAGCCAGATCGTGGTGGTCAGCAGGCGCGACTTGTCCGAGCCGGCCTCGGCCAGCAGCCGGTCGACCGAGGCGAGCGCGTCCTTGCACTGGGCGGTGACATCCGCGCCTTCGCCGACCTGGCCGGCGAGGTAGACGATGCCGTTGTGCACGACGGCCTGGCTCATGCGGGCGCCGGGTTCGATGCGGGTGATGGTCATGAAACGTCCTTTCAAGGGGCGGCGGGCATCGTTCTGGAGGCCCTGCCGCGGGCCAAGATGCGCGCGGGCGGGCAGGAGCTGCCCCGCGCCATCGGCCCCAGTTAGACCGCCGCGCCTGACCGCATCAAGGTCTGTCGGGCCGGTCAAACCAGGACGGCCTGCACCGATTAGCCCAGCCAGCCGATGGGATCGCGCGGCAGCCGCAGGCGATGATCCCAAGTTATGGACTGAGGCCCGCGCCGCCCCGGAAAGTGTCAAAAACCCCGGCCTCCCAAAAGCTTGCGCAACGGCGCTTCGGAACGGCCTCCCGAGGCGCCCTTCGTGACGCGACGAAACCCCTGCGGGCTTTTCCTATTTGATCATAAAATGATCGACACAGAGCAAAAACTGACCGAACCTTGAGCAATCGCGCCTCGTGACGCTGCGAAGCCTGTTTGAACCGCCTTCGGGATGGGGAGATTGGCGGCAGCGGCGCCGGAGCGCGCAGCGAGAGACCAAGAAACTTCAGGGAGACGACCATGACCCGACATACCCCGTCGCGGACCATGCGCATCGGTGCAGCACTGCTGACCGCCGCGCTGCTGTCCAGCACCGCGCTGACCGCGCAGGCCGAGACGCCGCCGAACATGCTGGTGATCGCGCAGCGCATCGACGACGTAAAGACCATGGACCCGGCCGAGAGCTTCGAGTTCACCGGCTCCGACATCAGCCGCAACGTCTACGAGAACCTGGTCGACTTCGACCCGATGGATCTCGACGCCGGCTTCCAGCCCGCGCTGGCGGAAAGCTGGGAAGTGTCCGAGGATGGCACCCAGATCACCTTCGCCATGGCAGATGGCCATGTCTTCGCCTCGGGCAACCCGGTGACGGCGAAGGACGCCGAGTTCTCGCTGCGCCGCGCGGTGCTGCTGAACAAGACCCCGTCCTTCATCCTGACCCAGTTCGGCTTCACGCCGGAAAACGTCGAAGAAACCATCGTCGCGCCCGACGAGAAGACCCTCGTGCTGAAGCTCGACAAGGCCTATGCCGTGTCCTTCGTGCTGAACTGCCTTGCGGCGACCATCGGCGGCATTGTCGACATGGAAACCGTCATGGCCAACGAGCAGGACGGCGACATGGGCAACGCCTGGCTGCGTGACAACACCGCCGGGTCCGGCCCCTACAAGCTGGCGTCCTGGAAGCCCGACGAGAGCTACACGCTGGATCTGAACCCCGAGTACACCGGCGACGCGCCCGCGATGAAGCGCGTGATCGTGCAGCACATCCAGGAAAGCGCAACCCAGCGTCTGCAGCTCGAGCGCGGTGACGTCGACATCGCCCGCAACCTCTCGCCCGAGGATGTGGCTGGTCTCGAAGGCGTCGACAGCGTCAAGGTGGTCGACGAGCTGCGCGGCCGCCTGATGTATTGGTCCGCCAACCAGAAGAACGAGTACCTGTCGAACCCGAAGGTGCTCGAGGCGATGAAGTTCGCCACCGATTACACCGGCATGCAGGACAGCTTCCTGAAGGGCCAGTACATCAACCACCAGGCCTTCCTGCCGAAGACGTTCATGGGCGCGGTCGATGATCTGCCCTACAGCTTCGACGTGGAGAAGGCCAAGGCGCTGCTCGAAGAGGCGGGCTACCCGGATGGCTTCGACATCACCATCAACGTGCGTGATGCGCAGGACCGGATCGACATCGGCCAGTCGCTGCAGAACACCTGGGGCCAGATCGGCATCAACGTCGAGATGATCGTGGGCACCGGCGCGCAGACGCTGGACACCTACCGCGCCCGCGAGCACGACATCTATCTGGGTGCCTGGGGCCCGGACTATCCCGACCCCAACACCAACGCCGGCACCTTCGCCTACAACCCCGACAACTCGGATGAAGCCGGCGCGACCGGCCTGCTGGCCTGGCGCAACGCCTGGGATCTGCCGAAGATGAGCGAAGAGACCCTCGCGGCCGTGGTCGAGCAGGACAGCGAGAAGCGCGCGGAGATGTACCGCGAGCTGCAGCGCGAGTTCATGAAGACCAGCCCCTTCGGCATCATGTTCCAGCAGATCGAGCAGAACGCGATGCAGGACGGCGTCCAGCACTTCGTGGCGGGTGGCGCAACCACCGCGGTCTCTTACTGGGTCGTGACGAAGTAAGCCCGTGAGCCAGTCTGCAACCAACACCGGAGGAGGGCGCGCCGCGTCCTCCTTTCCGCCAAGCTGGCTGAAGAAATTCGTCAGCCTTGCCTTCACCGTGGCGATCACCCTTCTGGGCCTGCTCTTCGTCACCTTCATGATCGGCCGCGTGATGCCGATCGATCCCGTGCTCGCGGTCATCGGCGAGCGCGCCTCGCAGGCGCAATACGACCAGGTCTTCCAGGAGCTCGGCCTCGACCAGCCGCTGATCGTGCAGTTCGGCATCTATGTCAGGGACGTGCTGCAGGGCGATTTCGGCACCTCGATCCGCACCGGCAAGCCGGTGGCCGAGGACATTGCGCGCGTCTTTCCCGCCACGCTGGAACTCGCCACGCTGGGCACGCTTCTAGGCGTCGTCCTCGGCGTTCCGCTGGGCGTTCTCGCCGCGGTCTACCGCGGCAGCTGGATCGACCAGATCTCGCGGCTGATCGGCCTTGTCGGCTATTCCATGCCGATCTTCTGGCTCGGCCTCATGGGCCTGCTGATCTTCTACGGCATCCTTGGCTGGGTGGCCGGGCCGGGGCGGCTCGGAGTTTTCTACGAGGGGCTGGTGCCGACGCGCACGGGCCTGCTGCTGGTCGACGCGATCATCGCCGGCGACTGGGACGTGTTCAAGGACGCGCTGTCGCACATCATCCTGCCTGCCTGCCTGCTGGGCTATTTCAGCCTGGCCTACATCAGCCGGATGACCCGCAGTTTCATGCTCGAGCAGCTGAACTCGGAATATGTCATCACCGCGCGGGTGAAGGGGCTGAGCGAATGGCACGTGGTCTGGCGCCATGCCTTCCGCAACATCGCCATCCAGCTCATCACGGTGATCGCGCTGGCCTATGCCAACCTGCTCGAAGGCTCGGTGCTGACCGAGATCATCTTCGCCTGGCCCGGCATCGGCAGCTACATCACCACCTCGCTTCTGGCCAATGACATGGCCTCGGTCCTTGGGGGCACCGTCGTGATCGGAACGATCTTCGTGTGCATCAACATCTTCTCGGACCTTCTCTACCGCTTCTTCGATCCGAGGGCCAAATGACCTCGCACACACCTATCGACGCCAAGCCGGGCCTGAAGGCCTGGCTGCTGAGAGACACGCCGCAGTCCCGCGGGCAGGCGCGCGCCGCCGCCTGGTACCAGGGCTGGCTGAAACTGACCTCCAACAAGCTGACCTCGCTCGGCCTCATCGTGCTGGTGCTGCTGGTGCTGGCGGCGCTCTTCGCGCCGATGCTGGCCACCGACAATCCCTTCGTTCAGGACCTCGGCGCGCGGCTCAAGCCGCCGGGCTGGGAGGGGCATATCTTCGGCACCGACAGCCTTGGCCGCGACATCTATTCGCGGCTGCTCTACGGCGCGCGGATCTCGCTCTATATCGTGCTGCTGGTGGCGCTGGTGGCGCCTTTGCTGGGGCTCATCATCGGCACCACCGCGGGCTATTTCGGCGGCTGGGTCGACACGGTGCTGATGCGCGTCACCGACATCTTCCTCGCCTTCCCGCGGCTCATTCTCGCGCTGGCCTTCGTGGCGGCGCTGGGGGCGGGGATCGAGAACGCGGTGCTGGCGATCTCGCTGACCGCCTGGCCGCCCTATGCGCGGATCGCCCGGGCCGAGACGCTGACCATCCGCAACTCGGACTACATCCACGCCGTCCGCCTGCAGGGCGCGGGGCCGGTCCGGATCATCACCAAGCACATCTGGCCGCTGTGCATCTCGTCGCTGGTGATCCGGGTGACGCTCGACATGGCGGGGATCATCCTCACCGCGGCGGGTCTCGGCTTCCTCGGTCTCGGGGCGCAGCCGCCGAGCCCGGAATGGGGCGCGATGATCTCGGAGGGGCGCAAGTACATCCTCGACTACTGGTGGGTCGCCACCATCCCCGGTCTCGCCATCTTCGCCATCTCGCTCGCCTTCAACCTGATCGGCGACGGTCTGCGCGACGTGCTCGACCCGAAGGAGAGCGGCAAATGAGCAATCTTCTGGATATCGAGAACCTCTCGGTGCGCTTTCCCACGCGCTCCGGCACCTTCGAGGCGGTGCGGGGGATTTCCCTGTCTCTGGGCAAGGAGCGTCTGGGGATCGTCGGCGAGTCCGGTTCGGGCAAGTCGATGACCGGCCGGGCGATCCTTGGCCTCATCCGCAAGCCGGGGCAGGTGACCGCGGACCGGCTGGAGATGCTGGGCGAAGACCTTCTCACCGCCTCGCCGAAGCGGATGCGGGCGATCCGGGGCAAGCATATCTCGATGATCATGCAGGATCCCAAGTACTCGCTGAACCCGGTGATGACGGTGGGCGACCAGATCATCGAGGCGCTGCGCACCCATGAGAAGGTGAACAAGGCCGAGGCCTACAAGCGCGCGCTCGAGATGCTCGAGGCCGTGGCGATCCGCGAGCCGGAGCGGGTGATGAAGCTCTACCCGCATGAGGTTTCGGGCGGCATGGGCCAGCGCATCATGATCGCCATGATGCTGATCCCCAACCCCGAGATCCTGATCGCCGACGAGCCCACCTCGGCGCTCGACGTGTCGGTGCAGCTGCAGGTGCTCGAGATCATGGACAAGCTGGTGCGCGAGCGCGGCATGGGGCTGATCTTCATCAGCCACGATCTCAACCTCGTGGCCGGGTTCTGCGACCGGGTGGCGGTGATGTATGCCGGGCGGATCGTCGAGGTCTGCGAGGCGGGCAAGCTGCACGAGGCGAAACACCCCTACACGCTGGGACTGCTCAATTCGGTCCCCGATCTCGAACGCCCGCGGCCGCGGCTGGAGGCGCTTGCGCGCGATCCGGACTGGCGCGAGGCCCCTTCCGTGAGTGCGATGCTATGAGCCAGCCAGAGATCCAGATCGAGGGGCTCGAGGTCTTCTTCGGTGCCGGTCACGAGCGAACCCGCGTGGTGCATGGGATCGACCTGAACGTCGCGCGGGGCGAGAGCTACGGGCTCGTCGGCGAGTCCGGTTCGGGCAAGTCGACGGTGCTGCGCGCACTGGTCGGGCTGGTGCCGGACTGGCTGGGGACGATGAGCGTCGGCGGCGAGAGCCTGTCCCGCTTGGGCCGCTCGAAGGCGTTCTACCGCACGGTTCAGATGGTGTTTCAGGATCCCTATGCCTCGCTGCATCCGCGCCAGACCGTGGACCGCGTGCTGAGCGAGACGCTGGCGCTGCACGGCATCAAGGACCGGGTGGATGCGCGCATCGACAAGCTGCTGGAACAGGTGGGGCTCGGCGGCGGCTTTCGCTTCCGCTACCCGCACCAGCTTTCGGGCGGGCAGCGGCAGCGGGTGGCGATTGCCCGGGCGCTGGCGCCCGAGCCCAAGGTGCTGCTGCTCGACGAGCCGACCTCGGCGCTCGACGTGTCGGTGCAGGCCGAGATCCTCAACCTGCTGTCAGATCTGCGGTCCGAGTTCGGCCTGACCTACCTGATGGTCAGCCACGATCTCGGCGTCATCGGCCACATGTGCGACCGCGTGGCGGTGATGCAGACCGGCGAGATCGTCGAGACGCTGGAGGTGGAGGCGATGCGCAGGCTGCAGGCCGAGCACCCCTATACCCGCCACCTGCTGGACAGTGCGCTGCGCTCCTCGGGCCACGCGGGCATGGCCGAGGCAGAGCGCTCGGCGATCTGAAGCCGGCGACCTTCGCCCGCCATCAGCACCCGGGCAGGCAACTGTCCGGGTGCTCTCATTCTGGGGGAAGGATCAACCCCGGGGCGGCTCCGCGATCAGCAGGTCGCTGTCGGCGAAGGCGGCGCGCAGGTCCGACATGAAGCTGTGCAGCAGCCCCGAATAGGGCACGCCCCGGCGGGTGTACATCACCGCCTTGACCTCGCAGGCGGGCAGGAAGGGCTTGCAGACCAGCGCCTCGGTGGCATGGGTGGTGGCGGAATAGGGGTCGACGACGGTCACCCCGAGGTGCTGCGCCGCCAGCGCCGTGGCGGTGGCGCAATAGCGCACCTCGATGCGCGGGGCGTAGGTGGCGCCGACCTGCTCGTAGGCCTTGCGCACCAGCTGCCCGAGGTTCGAGCCCATTTCCAGCCCGACCAGCGGCTCGGCCTGCAGGTCGAGCGCGGTGAGATGGGGCTTGGCGGCGAGCGGGCTGCCCTTCGGCACCAGGGCCACCATATGGGCGCGCTGCAGCACGTCGACGTTCACCGTGGTCTGTCGGTCGTGGTCGATGGCAAGGCCGATGTCGGCCTGCCCGCTTTGCACCGCGTCCTTGACCTGTTCCAGCCGCCGCACGTCGAAGGCGACCGAGACGTCAGGCCGCGCCTCGAGAAATCGGCGCAGGGCGACAGGGGCCACCGAGTAGCCGAGCGGCGGCGTGGCGATCACCTTGAGCCGCCCGGCCATGCCGAGCTTCATGTCGCGCGCCCGCTGCGAGAAACCGCGCATCAGCGCGAAGACCGGGCGGATTTCCTCGTAGAGCGCCTTTGCCTCGGCCGTGGGCTGCAACCTTCGCCCGGTGCGCTCGAAGAGGGTGAGCCCGAGCTGGGTTTCCAGCTGTCGCAGCCCCGCCGAGACCGCCGGCTGCGAGATGCGCAGCTGCTCGGCGGCCTCGACAGTGGTGGCGCAGCGCATCATCGCCGCGAAGATCTCCAAGAGCCGCAGCGAGACGTCCGGAAGGCCCGGCTCGGTGGTCATTCGGGGGCTCCGACCAGTCCCAGCGCCATGGCGGCGGCGGCCTGCACCGGATCGATCACCGCGATGCCGATGTCGCGCTCGAGCCGTGCCCGGATCGGCGCCATGCCGGCGCAGCCCAGAACCACCGCGCCCGCGCCCTTATCGGCCAACTCGCGCCCAAGGGTCACGCACATGCCATAGACCTCCGGGTCGCGGCCCGAGGCCTCGGCCGAGACGCCGGGCAGGGCCAGTTCGGCGGCAAGGCGGCTTTCGACGCCCATGGCGCGGATCTTCACCCGATGACGGGCGACCGAGCCGGGGGCCAGCGCGATGATCCCGAAGAGATCGGCGCGGGCCATGGCGGTAAGAATGCCCGCCTCCTGCACGCCGATCACCGGCTGCTTGACCAGCGTGCGGGTCAGCTCCACGCCCGGATCGGAGAAGCAGGCCGAGACATAGGCGGCGGCATCGGGCCGCGCCTGCGCCGCCTCGGCAAAGCCGAGCCCGGCGCGGGCGACGTCCTCGGCGGTCATGATCGTCGCCGGCGAGGCGGGCAGATCGGTGACCTCGAAGGCCGGGCCATGGGCCGGGGCGAGATGGGCGATGGCGTCGCGGATGCCCTGCGTGACGCTGGTGGCGGAGTTGGGGTTGATGATCAGGATCGGACCCATCAGCGCAGCTCCGCGCCGAAGTTCTGCGCCGGATCGAACTCCTTGGCGGTGACGCCGGGCTTGCCGCGCAGGTCGACCGGCTGGCGCGCGACGAAGCGGCCCTGGCCTTCCTGCGCCTTCAGCTCGCCATGCTCGACGATCACCGCGCCGCGGTTCATCACGAGCTCGGGCTTGCCGATGATCTCCATGCCTTCAAACGGCGTATAGTCCATGTTGTCGTGCTGGTCCGCCGCGGTGACGGTCACCCGTGCCTCGGGGTTCCAGATGGCGATATCGGCGTCCATGCCGGGCGCGATACGGCCCTTGCGGTCGCATCCGAAGGTCTTGGCGGCGTTGGTGGACGAGAGCGCCACGAACTGCTCGAGGGTGATCCGCCCCTTCACCACGCCTTCGGAGAAGAGATAGGGCAGGCGCGCGGCGATGCCGGGCATGCCGTTGGCGATCTTGGGATAGGGAATGTCGGACCCGTTCAGGAACTTGCCGGTCTCGTCGAAACGGTAGGGCGCGTGATCCGAGCTGACGCTCTCGAAGGTGCCCTGCGCGATGTGGTGCCAGAGCGCGCTTTGCGTCTGCGCGTCACGCAGCGGCGGCGAGCAGATGTATTTCGCGCCTTCCATGTCGGGCCGGTCGAGATCGGTCCGGGTGAGCGCGAGGTACTGCGGGCAGGTTTCGGCAAAGAGCTTGGCGCCGTTGAATTTTTCCCGCCGCACGATCTCGGCCCCGCCTTGCGTCGAGACGTGCACGATGAAGAGCGGCGCGTCGACCAGCTTGGCCAGCTGGATGGCGCGGTTGATCGCCTCTTCCTCGGCCAGCTCGGGGCGCGAGATGGCGTGGTATTTCGGTGCCGTGAGCCCCTTGGCCGCAAGCTTGCGGTTCATCCATTTGACCATGTCGTTGTTCTCGGCATGGACCATGGTGATCGCGCCATGCGCGCGCGCGACAGTGAGGATGTCGAGCATGCCGCCGTCGCCGAGGTTCATCAGGTCATAGGTCATGAAGACCTTGAAGCTGGTTATGCCGCGGGCAAAGGCGCGGGGCAGCTGGTCCTCGAGCACCTCGGGCTTCGGGTCGGAGATGATGAGGTGGTAGGAATAGTCGATGACCGAGCGCGCGGCGCGGGCGTCGTAGGTGGCGATGACGTCGTCGACCGACTGGCCGCGCTGCTGCGCCGCGAAGGGGATGAACGAG
Source organism: Alloyangia pacifica (assembly GCF_003111685.1). Taxonomy (NCBI): domain Bacteria; kingdom Pseudomonadati; phylum Pseudomonadota; class Alphaproteobacteria; order Rhodobacterales; family Roseobacteraceae; genus Alloyangia; species Alloyangia pacifica. The sequence continues at coordinate 35,525 of NZ_CP022195.1, forward strand.
GAGTTGCCGCCATAGGCCGCCGAGATCGAGCCCGAGAGGTAGTCGTCGGCGGTCATCACCCCGGAGGAGCTTTCCTGCGCGATATGGGCGTGGGCCTCGATGCCGCCGGGCACGACGATGCGCCCGCCCGCGTCGATGCGGCGGTCGCCGCCCTCGAGCTTTTCGGCCACCGCGGCGATGCGCCCGTCGCGGATGCCGATGTCCCCCTTCGCCGTGTAATCGGCGGTCGCGATCAGGCCGCCGTGGATCACCGTGTCGAATTGCATCTCGTCTCTCCTTGCCGGCCGCCATGGGCCGCTGTCCGTCTGTCCCCGCGGGGACGGGCGCCGGGGAGGGCTCCCCGGCGCGCCTGTCTTATTCGGGCACCTTCACACCGGTCTGGCTGGCGATCAGCCCGTAGTGCTCGATCCGGCGGTGCGCCGCGAAGTTGAAGACGGTCGACTTGCCGAAGTCGCATTTGGCGAAATCCGCCTCATGCACGATCAGCTCGTCGCCCTCGCCTTCGGCTTTTGCCACAACGAAGCCGTCGGGGTCGACGATGATCGAGCCGGCGAACATGTGGTTGCCGTCCTCCATGCCGCATTTGGCGACGGCCACGGCATAGGTCGAGTTCTGGTAGGCGCCGGCGCAGACCGAGAGTTCGTGGTGGTACATGCGGCGCTCGATGCCTTCTTCCTTCGACAGGTTGTTCTGGCTGGGGGTGTTGTAGCCGATGGTCACCAGCTGCACGCCCTGCAGGCCGAGCACGCGCCATGTCTCGGGCCAGCGGCGATCGTTGCAGATCGCCATGCCCATGATCACGTCCTGGTTCCTGACGACGCCAAAGCCAGTGTCACCGGGCAGGAAGTAGCGCTTTTCCAGATGCTGGTGGGTGCGCTCGGGCTCGAACTCGGCGTGGCCGGGCAGGTGGGTCTTGCGGTACTTGAGCACGATCTCGCCCTCCGGGGAGACGATGATCGAGGTGTTGAAATGGTCCCCCTCCGGCGTCAGCTCGCAATAGCCGAAGGTGAAGCCCATGCCGCAGGCCTTCGCCTTGTCGAAGAGCGGCTGCACCGCCGGGTTCGGCATCTGGGTTTCGAACCAGTGGTCGAACTCGGAGCGGTCCTCGACGTAGAAGCGTGGGAAGAAGGTGGTCAGCGTCATCTCGGGGTAGACGAGGAACTTCACACCCTTGGCGTGGGCTTCGTCCATAAGCGCGACCATCCGGGCGACGACTTCGTCGCGGGTCTCGTCCTTCTGGATGCCGCCGATCTGGGCGCCGCCGATAATCATCTTCGTCATGGGTCTTTCCTTTCAGGGACGTTCAGTGCACCGCGAGCCCGCGCTGGTACCGCGAGATCAGGCGCACCAGCGGCCAGAGGATCGCGAGGTAGATCAGCGCCGCGAGGATCAGCGGCGAGGAGTTGTAGGTGACCGAGCGGGCCATGTTGGCCGAGTAGAGCAGCTCGGAGAGCGAGACGACAGAGGCGAGCGAGGTCAGCTTGACCACCTCCACGGTGTTCGAAAGCAGGTCGGGCAGCACGTTGCGCACCGCCTGCGGCAGGACCACATGGGTCAGGGTCTGCGCCTTGCCGAGCCCGGTGGCGCGGGCGGCCTCTGTCTGGCCCTTCGGCACCGACTGGATGCCGGCGCGGAAGACCTCGGCGAAATAAGCCGAGTTGTTGAGGAAGAAGGCGACGACCACGGCCATGAAGGGGCTCAGCTCCAGCCCGGCAAAGGGCAGGCCCGAGAAGACGAAGACCAGTAGAACCAGCGGCGGCAGCGCGCGGAAGAGGTCGATGAAGCCGACCGACGGCCATTTCAGCCACTTGCTCGGCGACAGCGCACCAAGCGCCAGCAGCAGGCCGCCGACGAGGCCGAGCCCGATGACCACTGCGCAAAGCTCGAGCGTTATGACGAGCCCTTTGAGCAGCAGCGGCCAGGCCTGCGCCATGATGCCGAAGTTGAAGAAGAGGTCGATGAAGTTGCTCATGTCATGTGCCCCTTACACGGCCCAGGCGTAGCGCCGTTCGAGCAGGCGCGAGAGGATGACCACCGGCAGGAAGATCGCGAGGTAGGCGAGCGCGGCCATGGTCAGCGGCGTTGCCGAGCCCGAAAAGCTCTGCGCCGACGACGAGACCGCGAGGATTTCCTTCACCCCGATCACCGAGCCGAGCGCGGTCATCTTGGTGATCGCCAGCGCGCGGTTGACCAGCGGCGGGATACCCATGCGGATGGCCTGCGGCAGCGCGATCTCGAAGAGCGTCTGCGCGAAGCTGAGGCCGGTGGCGCGGCCGGCTTCCCATTGGCCCTTGGTCACGGCGGTGAGACCGGCCCAGAAGATCTCCTCGGCGAAGGCGGCCAGCACGCCGCCCAGCACGAGGATCAGCACCATCGGCCCCGAAAGGTTGATGCCGAGTCCGGGCAGGCCGAAATAGAAGATCAGGATGACAACCAGCGGCGGCAGCGCGCGGCCGATGTCGGCGAAGGCGACGATGGGCAGGGTCAGGTACCAGCGGCCGAGCGTGCGCAGGCAGGCCAGCGCAAGGCCGAGCGCGAGCCCGCCGACCACGATGATCGCGCTGAGCCAGAGCGTCGTGACGATGGCCGAGAGCAGATCCGGCAGGTATTTCGCCATCACCGTGCCGTCGAAGAAGGTGTCGAGGAATCTCATGCGGCGCTCGGGTGCAGGCGGGAGAGGAAGGCGCGCAGGCGCTCGGATTTCGGGTTGCCGAAGATCTCCTCGGGGGGACCGGCCTCGACCACCACGCCGCCATCCATGAAAACGACGCGGTCGGCGGCCTCGCGGGCGAAATCCATCTCGTGGCTGACCACGACCATGGTCATGCCCTCGTCGCGCAGCTGCTTCATCACCTTGAGCACCGAGCCCACCAGCTCGGGATCGAGCGCCGAGGTCGGCTCGTCGAAGAGCATGACCTTGGGATCGAGCGCCAGCGCCCGGGCGATGGCGACGCGCTGCTGCTGGCCGCCCGACAGCTCGGACGGCATGGCATCCGCCTTATGCGCCAGCCCGACGTGCTCGAGCATCTCCATGGCGCGGGCCTTTGCATCGGGCTTCGACCGTTTCAGCGCCTTGACCTGCGCCAGCATGACGTTGGCCAGCACCGACTTGTGCGGGTAGAGGTGGAAGCCCTGAAACACCATGCCGATCTTCAGCCGCATCTTGTCGAGCGCGGCGCCATGGCAGGCGGTGACATGCGCGCCGTCGAGAAGGATGCTGCCCGAGGTGGGCTCTTCGAGCCGGTTGCAGCAGCGCAGCATGGTGGATTTGCCAGACCCCGAGGGGCCGATGACGAAGACCAGCTCGCCCGGCTTCACGCTGAGGTCGATCGAGGTCAGCACCTGGGTGTCGCCGAAACGCTTTTCGAGCTGGTTGATCTCGAGCATCGGTCTTTGGTGGACCTTGGCAGGGGAGGAAGAGGGTGCTGCGTGCATGCGTAAACTTTCGATGAACGGGCGGGACGGCGGGCGCCCCGCCCGGAGATGTCAGGGAGCAGTGTCAGCGATCAGAAGTCGCAGGAAACCTCATGCGCGGTCTCGTCGTAGCCGTCGAAACCGGGGGTGCCGTAGCCGGGGGTCGGGGTGACGATGGTGGTGCCCTCGGTCGGGGTCACGCCGAACCACTTCTCGGACAGGGCGACCATGGTGCCGTCGGTCTTCAGGCACTCCAGCACGGCGTCGATCTTGTCGCGGGTCTCGACGTCGTCCTTGCGGAACGGGAAGGCCCAGACGAGGCCCGTGGGATACTCGTAGCTGAGATCGATGCGCGGGTTCTGCTTCGCCGCCCATGCCGAGACGGTGGCGCCGGCGAGGTTGGCGTCGGCGCGGCCGGTCGAGACCGCCTCGACCGCGTCGGTGTTGGTGCCGTAGGCAACGACTTCCCAGCCGTATTCACCGGCCTTGTCGTTCAGGAAGCTCTCGTAGACCGAGCCCTTGTTGACCGCGATGGTCTTGCCCTTGAAGGCATCGAGACCTTCCATCGCCTCTGTCCCCGCGGGGACAGTGAAGGCAAAGTTGGTGTCCATGAAGCCCTCGGAGAAGAGCAGGTTCGACGCGCGCTCATCGGTGACGGTGGTCGGGGCGACGAGGAAGTCGTAGGTGCCCGCCTGCAGCGCCGGGATCAGGCCGGAGAACTGCGCGGCGACCACCTCCATCGGGACGCCGAGCTTGTCGCCGATGGCGGCGGCGAGATCGATGTTGAAGCCCTCGACCCCGCCCGAGAGGCTGGGCATGGCGTGGGGGGCAAAGGTGCCGTCGAGCGCGACCTTGTACCCTTCGGCATGGGCCGGGATGGCGGCAAGGGCGGTGAGCGCGGCGGAAAGCAGAAGGCTCTTGGGTGTCATGGGGTGGCTCCGTGTTGGATGATCTGTTTTCTTGGCATCGGGAGGATGCGAGACGTGATTTCAAAAAGCCGCTGGGCCGGGGGAGGAGCAATACAAATCAAGATTATAATGGAACTATAATAATAAGGTCAGTTTATACTTTGCCGCTCGCTGCCGGTGGGATCGGCGCAGCCGGTTGAGGAAGAAATAGTTACAAGATAATGATATTATTGGTTTAATATGATCTTCGCCCGACCGCCCGACGTGACCTTCTGACGCCGTCGCAGCGGGGGCCTTGGGCCAAAGCGTCTCTGCAGGCCCCCTTTACGATGCCTGCGGAATGGGCAATCCCTGAGCCACCACGCGCCGGGCGATGCGTCCTGCGCTTCTCAAACGCTCAAGGGGCCAGCCATGAAATCCCTCTTCCACCTCGCGATTCACGTCACCGACCTCGATGCGGCGCGCGCCTTTTACGGCGACGTGCTCGGCTGCGAGGAAGGCCGCTCGACCGACAGCTGGGTCGATTTCGACTTCTTCGGCCATCAGCTCTCGCTGCACCACGGCGAGCCTTTCCCGGTGACCCGCACCGGCAAGGTCGGCGAACACATGGTGATGATGCCGCACATGGGCGCGGTGCTGCGGCTCGATGACTGGCTGGCGCTGGCGGACCGGCTGGCCGAAAAGGGCGTCGCATTCGACATCCCGCCGGTGATCCGCTTCGAAGGCGAGCCGGGCGAGCAGCGCACCATGTTCTTCTTCGATCCCTCGGGCAACCCGATCGAGATCAAGGGCTTCAAGGACTTCGACGGTCTCTTCGCTGCCTGATCAGCCCCACATGTCGCGCATCTGCGCGGCGATATCGATCCGCCCCGGCGCCGGGGCGGGCCTGCTGCCCTGAGAGGCCGGCGACCAGTGCTCGCTCTCGAAATGTCCGAGCATCTCGCGCGGGATGAAGCGGGTGCGCGTGGCATAGACGTGCCGGTCGCCACCCCGGCTCTGCTGCGTCACGTAGAACCGTAGCGGCAGGCCCAACGTCAGCCGGTCCTTGGCGCGGGTCATCGCCACATAGAGCAGCCGCCGCTCTTCCTCCAGTTCCGGAGTCGAGCCCGTGCCAAGGTCCGAGGGGATGCAGCCATCGACCGCGTTGAGCAGGTAGACTGATTTCCACTCCTGCCCCTTGGCCGAATGGATGGTCGACAGGATCAGGTAATCCTCGTCCTTCAGCGGCACCCCCGAGCGGTCCGAGGTGGCGTCGGGCGGATCGAGCGTCAGCTCGGTCAGGAAGGCCTCGGCCGAAGGGTAGCCAAGCGCGATCTGCTCGAGCTGCAGCAGGTCGTCGCGGCGGGTGTCGGCATCCTCGTGGATGCGCGTAAGATGCGGCTCGTACCAGGCCCGCGCCAGCCCGATGGCGGCGGGCCAGGGTGCGCGCGTGGTCATCGCGGCGACGAACGCGGGCCAGTCGGCCTCGGCCTTGGCGGGGGGCACAACATCGGCCAGCGCCGCCGCGGGATCGGGCGAGAGATTCAGCGCATCGAGGATGTTCGCCGCCGACTTCGGCCCGATGCCGGGAATGAGCTGCAGCACCCTGAAACCCGCCACCCGGTCGCGCGGGTTGCGCGCCAGCCGCAGCACCGACAGCAGGTCCTTGACATGGGCGCTGTCGAGGAACTTCAGCCCGCCGAATTTCACGTAAGGCACATTGCGCCGGGTCAGCTCGGCCTCGAGCTGCACCGAGTGGCTCGAGGTGCGGAAGAGCACCGCCTGCTGCTTGAGCGCAGTCCCGGTCTCGCGGTCTTCCAGAATGCGGTCCACCATGTAGCGCGCCTGGTCGGCCTCGGTGCTGACGGTCACCAGCCGCGGCTTCTCGGCCGAGGCGCGGGTGGTCCAGAGGTTCTTGGTGAAGCGCTCGCGCGCCTGCCCGATCACCGCGTTGGCGGCCTCGAGGATGGGCGCCGTCGAGCGGTAGTTGCGGTCGAGCGTGATGACATCGGCGGGCGGGGCAAAGGCTGCGGGAAAGTCGAGGATGTTGCGCACCGTCGCGGCGCGGAAGGCGTAGATCGACTGCGCGTCGTCGCCCACCACGGTCAGCCCGCGCCCGTCCGGCTTCAGCGCCATGAGGATGCGCGCCTGCAGCCGGTTGGTATCCTGGTACTCGTCGATCAGCACATGGTCCCAGGCGCCGCCGATATGGGCGGCGAACTCCGGGTCGGACATGACCTGTGCCCAGGCCAGCAGCAGGTCGTCGTAATCGAGCACGTTCTGCGCCTGCTTGGCGCGGACATAGGCGCCGAAGAGGGCCTTCAGCTCGGCCTCCCACATGGCGCACCACGGAAAGTGGTCGCGCAGCACCTCGGCCAGCGGCTCGCCGGCGTTGACCGCGCGCGAATAGATCGACAGGCAGGTGCCCTTGGCCGGAAAGCGCTTCTCGGTCTGCGACAGGCCCAGCCCGTTGCGGCAGAGGTTCATCAAATCGGCGCTGTCCTCGCGGTCGTGGATCGAGAACTCGGGGCTGAGCCCGATGGCGGGCGCGTGCTCGCGCAGCAGCCGCGCGCCGATGGCGTGGAAGGTGCCGGCCCATGTGAGCGCCTCGGCAACGATCCCGGTGCCCATCGCCCGGGTGGTGATCGCCTCGACCCGGCGGGTCAGCTCATTCGCCGCGCGGCGCGAGAAGGTCATCAGCAGGATGCGCTGCGGATCCGCCCCGTTCATCAGCAGTTGCGCGACACGGTGCGCCAGCGTGCTGGTCTTGCCCGAGCCCGCCCCGGCGATCACCAGCAGCGGCCCTGCCGGCGCCGCATCCCCGGGCCGCACTCCGAAGGTGGCGGCGGCGCGCTGGTTCTCGTTCAGCGCCGCGAGCGGGTCGGCCTGCCCCGCGGCCTTCGCTGCCGTGATCTCTACCTGTGTCATCTGCTGCCCGATCCTGCGCTGCCCTGCGGCTTGGTCTGATCACGGCGAGCATAACGGATCGGGAACATAATGGGAACTTGGTATTCGAAGCGACGCTGCGCGCCCGCCCGAAGAGGATCGATCTTGGGCGGAAGACGCCCCTTAGGCTTCGTCTCATCGCAAAGGTACCCGGTAGCGGCGCAAACTTGCGCTTTGCGTCCCGGCGCCGCTTGGGGGAAAAGGACCGGGACCATTGTTCGCCCGAGGACGTCTTTCGTGAGTGACACGCTCTTTCACTGGCATCCAGACTGCCGCCTGCGCGTCCCGGAGGCGCCGGGCGCGCTCTTGCGCGAGCTGCGCGCCGCGCTGACGGAGGGCGCTGGGTTCACCATTGGGCCAGAGGGGATCGCGCGGTTGCCGCAGGCCGATCGCGGCATTCTGCAGAGCCGCTCCTCGGGCACCACCGGCGCGGCCAAGGCGATCCGCCGCACGCATGGCTCGTGGATAGCCAGCTTTAGGGAAAATGCCGCGGCGCTTGGCATCTCTCCGGGCGATGCCTACGGCGTGCTCGGCGCGCCGCAGCATTCGCTGGCGCTCTACGCCATCGCCGAGGCGGCCTGGCTGGGGGCGGACCTGCTCTGCCTCGACGCAGTGCGCCCCGCCCGGCAGGCGGCAGCGCTGCACGCGGCGGGGGCGACGGTGCTCTATGCCACGCCGACGCAGCTGCGGCTGCTTTGCGCGGCGGGGCAGGGGCTTCCGGCGCTGCGCCACATTCTTTGCGGCGGCGGGCGGATGCCCGCGGGGCTCCGGGCGCGCATCGCCGAGCTTTGCCCGGGCGCGGAACTTCGGGAATTCTACGGCGCAGCAGAGACCAGCTTCATCGCCTGGGGCGACGCGGAGGGGCCGGGCGGGGCGGTGGGCCACGCCTATCCGGGCGTCGAGATCCGCATCGATGCCCCCGAGGGAGAATTCGGCGAGATCTGGGTCCGCAGCCCCTATCTCTTCGAGGGCTATGCCGAAGGCACCAGCGCCGACACCCGCTGGCGGGACGGCTTTCTGAGCGTGGGCGAAATGGGCAAGCTCGACGCGCACGGGACGCTCGCCGTCGCGGGGCGGCGCAGCCGGATGGTCACCATCGCCGACCGCAACGTTTTTCCCGAGGACATCGAGGCGCTGCTGCTCGGCGATGCCGCCGTGCGCCACTGCGCGGTGGTGCCGCGCCCGGACCCGAGGCGCGGCGTGCACCTGGTGGCGGTGATCGCGGGTGGCTGTGACGCGGCCACGGCCGGGCGGCTCCTGGCGCTCTGCCGCGCGGCCGTCGGCCCTCTGGCGGCGCCGCGGCGGGTGATTGGCCTCGAGGATTTCCCGCTCACCGTCTCGGGCAAGCCCGACCTTCGCGAGATCGCCCGGCGGCTGGGGGACGGTCCATGAGCGGCGTCCGCATCCTCGCGGCGCTGCGCGCGCCGGTGGCGCCCCGCGGCGGGGCGCTGTCGCGGCTGGAGCTTCACGAACTGGCCGCGCCCGTCCTGCGTGCGGCCGTTGCAGAGGCGGGGCTCACCTTTGATGAGGTCGACGAGCTGGTGCTCGGCAATGCGCTCGGCGCGGGCGGCAATCCGGCACGGCTGGTGGCGCTGGCGGCGGGTCTGCCCGAGCGCGTGGCCGGGCTCACCCTCGACCGGCAGTGCTGCGGCGGACTCGACGCGCTGGTGGTGGGCGCCGCACTGATCGCCGCGGGGCAGGCCGAGGTGGTGCTGGCGGGCGGGGTCGAATCCTACTCGCGGCGTCCGCTGCGGCTGTGCACGGACCCGGACGGCGGCCCCGCGCGCGGCTACGACCGCCCGCCCTTCACCCCATGGCCCGCGCTGGACCCGGAGATGGACGCGGCGGCGGATGCACTGGGGCAAGAGGGCGGGATTTCGCGCGCGGCGCAGGATTTCTGGGCGATCGAGAGCCACCGCAAGGCACTCTGCGCCGATCTCTCCGCCGAGATCATCCCGCTCGCGGGGCTCCCGGGCGATGCCTTCACGCGCGCGCTCTCGCCGCGGCTGGCGGCGCGGGCGCCGGTGCTCTCGGGCTCGATCACCGCCGCCAATGCCGCCGTGGCGGCGGATGGGGCGGCGCTCTGCGTGCTGGTCTCGGAGCGCGTGGCGGCGCGGCTCGGGCGGCCGGGCCTTTGCTATCTCGGCGGGCTGACGCTGGGCGGGCGGCCGGACCGGCCCGGCCTCGCGCCCGTGGCGGCGATCCGAAGCGTGCTCGACCGGCACGGGCTGCGCGCGGAAGACCTGAGCGTCGCCGAGGTGATGGAGGCCTACGCCGTGCAGGCCATCGCCTGCGTCGAGGGCGCAGGGCTCGATCCCGAGATCGTCAATCCCGGCGGCGGCGGTCTGGCGCGCGGGCATCCAGTGGGGGCCTCTGGTGCGATCAACGCGGTGAGGCTGTTTCACGAGCTGCAAAAGCGCGGCGGCACGGGGATTGCAGCCATCGCGGCGGCGGGCGGGCTCGGGACGGCGGTGCTGCTCTCTAGCTGAAACCGCGCAAGCTGGCGTAGGTTTCGAGCGTGTCGCGGGCGGTTTCGACCTTGTTCACCGGAGCCTCGGGGTCGGCCCGCCCCAGCGCCATGCCGCAGACCACCAGTTCGTCGTCGCCGAGGCCGAGATGGGCGTGGGCGACATCCGCATAATTTGCCAGCGCGCCGATGCCGCAGGTGGCATAGCCCATGCCTTGGGCCGCAACCATCAGCGCCATCAGAGCCATGCCCAGGTCCATGAAGCAGCCCTTGCCCATCTCGGGCTCGATGGTCACGACGATCCCGACCGGGGCGTCGAAGAAGGCGTAGTTGCGGGTGAACTGGGCGCGGCGGCCGGCGAGGTCGCGGCGCGCGATCCCCAGCGCGGCATAAAGCGCATATCCCGCGGCGCGCTGCTTGGCCTTCAGCGCGGGTGGCAGGGGGGTGGGGAAATAGGAATATTGCGCGACCTGCGGTCGACCCTCCTCGATGGCCCCGAGCAGCGCCGCGCTGAGATCGGCCAGCGGCGCGCCGGTCAGCGCGTGGAACCGGCCGGGCTGCAGGTTTGCGCCACTCGGCGCAGAGCGCGCCGCGCGCAGGATCCGCTCGAGATCGGCGCGCGGCACAGGGTCTTTCAGGAAGGCGCGGGCGGAGCGGCGCGCGAAGAGCAGCTCCTCCGCCGGCGACAGGCTCATGCCGGGATCACCCGCGCGAGAGCAGGCTCGCCGGGCGCGAGCGGGCCAACGCCGAGGTGATGAGCCCCGCCAGGACCGCCTTGATCACGTCGCCGGGGATGAAGGCGGTGACCAGCAGGGTGGCCTCGGGGATGGACTTGCCGAGAGTGACCGACATGCCGAGGACGCCGAAGACGTAAAGCACCAGGATGCCGCCGATCACCGAGGCGATGGCGGAGACCAGCGCCAGGTTGCCGCGCCAGCGCTCGACGATGAAGCCGGTGACGAAGGCGGCGACCGGCCAGCCGACGAGGAAGCCCACGGTGGGCGAGGCGAAAACGCCGAGACCGCCGCGTCCGCCGGCCAGCAGCGGCAGGCCAAGCGCGATCAGCGCGATGAACAGCAGGCAGGCCAAGGCGCCGCGTTTCGCGCCGAGCACCGTGCCGGCAAGCATCACGCCCAGGGTCTGCGCGGTGATCGGCACGCCGAAGGCGAGGGTGAACTTGGGGATCAGCCCGAGCCCGGCGATGAGCGCGGCAAAGAGCGCGACATGGGTGAGATTGCGTTCCAAGGCGGATCCTCCTATCCGGTCGTGTCTGGCGGCTCGAGACCGCCCCGGGCGCGCAGCGCCTCGGCGACATGTTCTGCATCATCAATGGCCAGCGCCGCAAGGGGCATCACGACCTGCCATCCGGCGCGGCGGGCCGAACGGGCGCGCCAGGCCTCGGTGAGTTGCCCGCCCTTGCGGGCGATCGAGGGGGTGAAGCGGACCACCAGCGCCACCGAAAGCTCCAGTGCACGGGTCGACAGACCAAAGCGGCGGAAGGGGGCCAGCAGCCAGGTCGCGACCGCGACCATGTCGGTGAGCCGCGTGGTCATGGTGACAAAATTCGCCAGCGTCAGCGCCGCCAGCAGGCGCAGCGCGACGGCGAGGCCCTCGGCCAATTGCCCGGTGACCAGGTGCCAGGCCGCGATCAGCCCGAGAAAGGGCAGCAGGATGCGCAGGCTGCGCGCGGCCTCGGCCGCGAACGTCAGCCCGCCGGACAGCACCAGAGCCACCACCCCCGCGAGCGCGAGCGCGAGCGGCCGCGGATCCTGCACTGCAAAAAGTCCGACCGTCGCCAAAGACAGTGCCGCGAGCTTGACGCCCGCCGGTACCCGGTGGGCCCAGGTCTCAACCGGCGAGGTTAGAGAGATCATCGCGCCCTCCCCAAAGGCGCATCTGCGCCTCGAACTGGCCCAGCACCTCGGCCGGCGGGCCGTCGGCGCGCAACGCGCCCTCGTCGATCCAGATCACCCGGTCGTAATGGCGCACGCTCTCGGGGTCGTGGGTGATGTGCAGGATCCGCGCCGCGACCTCGTGGACGTAGCGCATGAGCTGCATGCGGGTGGGGATGTCGAGCCCGGAATAGGGCTCGTCGAGCACGATCAGCGCCGGGCGCATCGCCAGCACAGCCATCAGGCACACCAGTTGCTTCTGCCCCTGCGACAGCCCGTGGGTCGGCGCCGAGGCCCAGTGGCTCTTGCCGAAATGGGCGAGGATCGTCTGCACCTCGACCGCCGCCTCGGCGCGGCTTCGGCCGAGCTGCACGAGGCCGAAGGCGATCTCCTCCTCGACGGTGGGGAAGATGATCTGGTGGTCGGGGTTCTGGAACAGGATGCCGACCGAGCGCAGCGCCGCCTCGCGGTCGCGCGCCATGTCGCGGCCGTCGATCTCGGCGCTGCCCGCGTCGGGCACCTGCAGCCCGGCGATCACCCGCGCAAGCGTTGTCTTGCCCGAGCCGTTGCGGCCGACGATGCCGATGCGCCGCTCCGCCGCGCTCAGCGAGACCTGCCGCAGGGCCTCCACCCCGCCAAGCGTCACCGAGACATTCCTGAGCTGCAGCACCCGCGCGTTCCTTTGCGATCCGATGTCGGCCCGGGGTACGACGCGCGGCGGTCCGGTTGCAATCCCTTCCGTGCCATCCGGGCGGCTGGCCGCGCCCCTGCCTGACTCACGCCAGCGCCTTCCGCCGCCGCGCAAGGTGCAGCGCGACTTCCACTGCCGCCAGCCCCAGCATCGACAGGCCGACCAGCGGGAAGAACACGCCCGCCGCCACGGCCATCAGCAGCAGCGTGCGGGGAATGCGCCAGTCGCTTGGCACCTGCGGCACGCCGAGCGCGCCCGAGGGGCGGCGTTTCCACCACATGGCGGCGCCCGACACGCAGAGCCCGACCATGGCGAGGCAGGCCAGAAGCAGCACGATCTGGTTCACCAGCCCCCATTCCTGCCCCATGTGGACGGAAATGCCCCATTCGGCCCAGCGGCCGAGCGTGCCGAGGTCGGCAAGATCCGCGTCGTAGAGCACCGCGCCGCTGTATTGGTCGAGGTGGATCACCCGCTCATAGGTGATGTCATCGGGATAGACCGAAGCGGTGAACACGCCCGCCGGCCCCCTCGGCATCGACACGGAATAGCCCGGCACGATGCCAAGGCCCTCCACCGTCGCGACCACCTGGTCGAGCGTCTGGGGGACACCCTCTGCCGCCGACGACAGCGGCACCGGCTGCTTCTCGATGATCCAGGGCGCGCGATCGGTGGCCTCGGAAAGCGGCACGGTCGAGCTCGGCAGGCCGGACCAGTAGCCCTCGGGCATCCCGAGCTCGAGGGCATTGGCGTATTCGTAGAACTTGCCGCCCCAGATCGCCGACCAGGGCAGACCGGTCAGCGCGAGGAACACGATGAAGACCCCTGTGTAGAGGCCGGTGACCGCGTGCAGGTCGCGCCACCAGGGACGCCCGCGCCTGGCCTTGAGGGATGTTGTCCCGAGCCCCCGCCCGCGCGGCCACCACAGGTAGATGCCGCTGGCGACCAGCAGCACCATCCAGCCTGCGGCCATCTCGATGAGCCGGTTGCCGAGCCAGCCGACGTACTCCAGCGAGTGCAGTTTGCGCACCACGTACATCGCCGGGCTGCCCGCGGCGCCACCGTCCCAGAGCGTGCCCAGCACCTCACCGGTGTAGGGATTCACGTAGACCGTATCCTTCAGCCCGTCCGGGCCGAGAATGTCGATCTCGGCGCTGCGGGTCGCGGAGGCGGGCGGGGTGTAGGCCTTGAGCTCGCCCTGATGCGCCTCGAGCGCGGCGGCGGCGAGGGCCGAGGGCGCGCGCTGCGCGGCGGCAGGCTCGACGAAGCGCAGCCGGGAATAGGCCGCGTCGTTGATCTCGTCCTTGAAGAGGTAGATGCCGCCGGTGATGGCCAGGATCAGCACGATAGGCAGGATCACAAGACCGGCGATGAAATGCCAGCGCCATACGGCGCGGTAGAGCGCGGCCGAGGCGGCGCGCGAGGTCGTTACCGTCATGAGAAAAGTCCGATTGTCCCGGCCTCGTGCCGGGCAGGAGAGGGTGGCCCCGGGCGGCGCAGCCGCCGGGGTCTGGGTGTCGCGAAAGCCGGCACGGGGCCGTCAGACGCAGACCGGCGGCGCCCTTGGGGAATGACGGAGGTTGCGGGCCTGCGCGGCCCGATGGAGATCGTTGCATCGGCGCCAGGCGTCATGCGGCTCGAGCAGGACGTGTCGGCCATCATGGGCGCTCGACGGCGCTTCGGGCAAGCCGTGGCAGAGCGGGCAGTGGTGATCGTGGCCGGCCTCGTCGCCACAGAGCTCGTCAATCGAGCCGCCATAAAGCAGGGCGTAAGCCTCGATCTTAACGGTCTCGCGATCCGGCGCCATGCGTGCCGCAGACACCACGCTCGACAGCGCCAGCAGCACGCCGAGGGACAGGATCACCGCAAGAGAAGCCCGATTTCGCATGGCAGCCTTGTGGCACGTGGCTGCCGCCGGGGGAAGATCGGAATTGGACCTCGCGGCCCGCGCCCTAGAGCGGGGTGATCTCCAGCGTGACGCCGGGATCGGGGCGCACGGTCATGTGCATGATCGGCTCGGGGCGCGGCCCTTTCGGCGCGAAGCGGTAGCGTGACAGCAGCGTGGCGAGGATGATCCCCGCCTGCATCATTGCGAAATTCGCCCCGACGCAGACCCGCGGCCCGGCGCCGAAGGGCAGGTGCAGGTAGCGGTCCCGCTTCTGGCCTTGGGCAAAGCGCGTGGGGTCGAACTGATCCGGCCGCTCCCAGTAGGCGTGATGGCGATGCAGCGCCCAGGTGTTGACGAAGATCGTCTCGCGCGGGCGGATCTCGCGCTCATAGAGCGTGTCGGCGGCGCGCACGGTGCGCGCCAGCATACCCACCGGGGGATAAAGCCGCATGGTCTCGTCGAGCACCGCGGTGATGCCGGGCATGCGCTCGAGCTCCGCGTGGCCGCAGCGGCCGCCCTGCAACACGTCCCGCGCTTCGTCCCGCGCGCGCGCCTGCGCCGCCTCGTCATGGGCCAGCAGGTAGAGCGCCCAGGCCAGCGACAGCGCCGTGGTTTCATGGCCAGCGACGATGAAGAACTGCATGTTGTGCAGAAGGTCCTTGGGCGACATGGTGCGGCCGCTCTCGGGATCCCGCGCCGCGAGCATGTGGTCGAGCAGATCGTCCGCCCCGCCCGTCGCCTGACGCCGCCGCGCCTCGATCGCGCGGGACACCATGGCGTGCATCGTCTTCACCGCGCCCCGCCCGAACAGCTCGGCCGGGCGGGGCACCCAGGGCGGCACCTCGAGGAAATCCAGCAGCGAGGCGCGGCCGACGGTGAGGAAATAGCGGGTGATCGCCTCGCCGTAGGCCTCGGCATCGAAGTGTTCGCGCCCCGACAGCGCCACGTCGCAGATCACGTCGAAAGTGGCCGACAGCATCTCGGACACCATCTCGGCGCTGCTCTGGCCGGCAAGGCGGTCGCAGGCACGTTCGGCGGTGGCGGTCATCACCGGCGCCAGAGCCTCGACGTTGCGGGCGGCGAAGACCGGAGCGATGGCGCGGCGCTGCCAGCGCCACTGCGCGCCCTCGGAGGTGAAAAGGCTGTCGCCCACCGCCGGGCGCAGCATCCGCAGCATGACCTCGGATTTGGGATAATTCTCGACGTTATCGAGAAACAGCCGCTTCATGCCCTCGGGGCCCTGCACCATGTGCCAGCGCGCGTGGCCGGTGGTGCCGGTGACGATGGGCTGGGTGTAGGCGATGGCGGGGATGATCCGCAGCACGTTGCTGCGCGCGGCCCGGAGGCTTGCGAGCATTCCCAGCGGCTCGGTCGCCGGTTCGATGCGCGGCGGCAGCGTCTGCGTCATGTGTCCTCCCGGGGCGGATAGGGAGAACCTATGCCCTGCGCCGCCGCGATCAAGTCATCGACAGGCAGGGCAGCCCCCTGCGTTCAGAGCCAGACCTTGCAGCTTTGCCCCGCCGTGCAGAAAGCGCCACCGCGTGAGGGCTTCTTGGGATTTAATGCACAATGATTCCGCGAGCTAAGCTCAAGCTTTATTTCAATTAGAAAACATACATTTATCCAATGTATGGAGCGCGCCATGGGACCAATTCACGCGCACCTGAACATCAAGCAACCTGTCCGGGAGATCGCGCGCGTGCTGCAGCGCTCGAAGGTCACGATTTATCGCGGGTCCAGTACCGGCCCGCGTATCGGCGCCGGGGCGATGGTTCCACGGACAGCGAGTTCGCCGGCCAAGGGGTTGCCGCCGCGCAGCGAGAACGGCAGAAACTTCGGACAGAGGGCGCGATACGGCAGATCTTTTCATGCAATCCATTAGATAAAGACAATGAGCGATCCGTCCGGGAGTCCCCCGGTCGGGCTGCCGGCCAGCAACGGAAAGAAGTGAGCATGAGCGTTCAAGACCAGTCCGACCTCGCGCTGCCACCGGGCAGCGCCGAACTGATGCCGCCGGAGGCTCTTGCCCGCCACCGCGCCTTCATGCGCCGAGAGGCGCCGAAGGTGGAAAGCGACTGGATGCAGGTCGACACCTACAAGGCCAGGATCGAGCCGGTGGATGCCTCGATGATCGACCGGCTGCACGAGCTGACGGTCAGCGTCTTCTGGCCGCATCGGGCCTCGGACATCGAGCTGGTCCTGGCACTCGGCACTGGCTACCTGGCGCTGGACGAGATCGGGCGGCCATTGAGCTCCGTCATGGGCTTTCCGAGCGACGATGACTTCACGATGCTGGGGATGATGGTCACCACGCCGCGGCTGCAGTCGCAGGGCACCGGCGGGCGGCTGCTGCGCCGGGCGATGACCGAACAGGCCGGCCGCGACCTGCGACTTTCGGCGACGCGTCAGGGCTACCGCCTCTACGAGAGCGCGGGATTCACGCCGGTGCGGCTGGTCTACCAGCACCAGGGTATGGCGCGGGCGATCCGACCCCCCGAGCCGGTGCAGGGTGTGTCGGTGCGGCCGATGCAACCCGGCGACATGGCGGCGATCCGGGCGCTCGACGCCCATGCCTTCGGCGCGCGGCGGACCGTGACCCTCGATGCGGTGCTGGGTGTCTCCGAGGTGATCGTGGCCGAGCGCGGCGGCGAGGTCGAGGGCTATGCGATGATGCGCAACTTCGGCAAGGGGCGGGTCATTGGCCCACTGGTGGCCGAGCAGGACGGCATCGCCATGCAACTCGCCGCCGCGTTCATAATGGCGCATGAGGGCGAGTTCCTGCGCCTCGACACGATCATCGAAAGCGAGCGCTTCGAGGCCTTCGTCTCGGCCGCTGGTCTCGGGGTCTGCGACACGGTCACCGACATGCGCTACGGCCGCCTGCGCCGCGCGCAGAGCGGGCCGATGACCTACGGTCTGGCGATGCAGTCCCTGGGCTGAGCATCCAGACCGGCGACAGAGGGGGTCTGGGGCCCCTTCGCGTATTCAGGAAATCCGGTCCTTCAGGCCGAAGTACATGCCTACCAGCGGCAGGAACCACGGCTTGCCGGAATGCAGCGGCACCTTCGGCCCGTCGAGCCCCTGCAGCGGGTTGGTGTCGGTCCGGCCCATCGCCATGTCGGCAAGGACCTGCCCCATCAGCGTCGAGATCTGCGCGCCGTGCCCCGAGTAGCCCATGCCGTAGATCATGCCGTCGGCCTCGCCCGCGCGCGGGAAACGGTCCTTGGTCATGCCGACCATGCCGCCCCAGCAATAGTCCAGCTCGACCTTGCCCATCTGCGGGAACATTTGCGTCAGCGCGGCGCGCAGCACCTTGCCCGACTTGGCGTCCGAACTCTGGTCCGAGGTCGCCGAGAAGCGCGCCCGCCCGCCGAAGATCATCCGCTTGTCCGGCGACAGATGGAAGTAGTTGCCGATGTTCATCGAGGTGACATAGGTGCGGTTGCCCGGCAGCGTTGCGCGATCTCGGCGTCGCTGAGCGGGCGGGTCGCCACGATGAAGGAGCCGACGGAGATGATCCGCTTCTTGAAGAACCCCAGCGGGGCCGTGCCGACGCTGTTCGAATAGGCGTTGGTCGCGGCGATCACCCGCTCGGCGCGGATCGTGCCCTTGGCTGTCTCGATCAGCCAGCCGCTGCCCTCGCGTCTGCGCCCGGTGACCGGGGCGTCTTCCCAGATCTTCGCGCCGTGGCGGTGGGCGGCCTCGGCCAGTCCGGTGACGTAGCGGCCCATGTGCATCATCGCCGACTTGCCGTAGAGCATTCCGCCGTGGAACTGGTCCGACCCGATCTCGCCCTCCAGCTCGTGCTTTTCGAGGAACCGCGTGTCGGCGTCCACCTCGCGGTGGATCGTCTCGAAATTGGCACGCAGCCCCGCGATATGGCTGGCCTTCGAGGCGAGTTTGACTTTCCCCGAGCGGTGGAAGTCACAGGCAATGCTTTCCTCGGCGATGACCTCCTCGATCATGTCGATCGAGCGGTCGTAGGCCTGCCAGAGCGCCTTGGCCCGCTCCGCGCCGAGCTGCGCCTTGGCCTCGCGGTAGCCATGGGCCAAGCCGTTGTTGAGGTGCCCGCCGTTGCGGCCCGAGCCGCCGAAGCCGACGTGGCGGGCTTCGAGCACCGCGACGCTCACCCCCTCGCGGGCCAGCTTGCGCGCGGCGTTGAGGCCGGTGAACCCGGCCCCGATGACGACCACGTCGACCTTGCCCTCGACCGGGCCCGGCTGGGCCGAGGCAAAGGGGGTCGAGGTGGCGTGCCAGTAGGACTGATATTGCATCGCAGTGCTTTCGTTTCAGCGGTGATTACAGGCCGACGACGCCGGGCAGCCCCGAGATATCCTTGATCTCGGTATAGCCGTAGAAGGGGTTTGCCGGCTCGTGGCCGCGGTTGACCCAGACCTTATTCTTGATCCCCAGGTCATGCGCGGTCATAGATCTTCGCCGCGATCTCGGGATCGAAGGCGACGCCGTTGCGCTTGCAGGTGCGCTCCAGGGCGTTGTGCACGACCTCGGCATAGGGCTTCCACGCACCCAGCACCTCGTCCAGCCGATAGGCCGAGAAGTCACGGATGAAGACCTCGATCTTTTCGGCTCCAAGCTGCTCGCCGTAGAAGTCGCGCGCGGCGCCGGCCATGTCGAAGTAGATCATGGTGCCGTGACAGTCGAAGGTGTTGAATTTGGGGCGGAAGGTCATGTCAGTCTCCGGGGTGCGTGGTACCGGCATCTTGACCCGCCCGCCGCGACAGCGCCTGCCGCGTTTCGCGCTCTCAGCGCAGGAAATTGCGTTTGTCGCGCGGGTCGCGGCACGGTCTGCCGCGCCGCGCGCGCTTTCGGTGACCGGCGCGTGGCGTGGCGGGGCATTTTGTGGTGAATGCCCTTGAGACCAACACCGGAGACTCCCATGGCCCTGCTCGTACCCGTTGAAACCGCTCCAACTTTTGCCGCCAAGGAAGGCACCGCCGCGCCCGACCGCCTGATCGAGGGTGCGCCCGCCTTCAAGACATGGGAAATCGACACCGCGCTGGCCAAAGCCGCCAACTGGGGCAAGATCCGCACCGGCGTCTGGGAGGCCACCGAGGGCAAGACGATCTCGATCAAGGGTGAGACCCTCGAGTTCTGCCACATCCTGTCGGGGCGCTGCGAGATTGCCGAGGACGGCGGCGAGAGCCACGTTTTCGGCCCCGGCGACAGCTTCGTGCTGAAACCCGGCTTCACCGGCACCTGGAACACGCTCGAGACGGTGCGCAAGATTTTCGTGATCGCCTCCTGATGCGGGCGGTGGAGATCCTCGAAAGGCTCGTCGCCTTTCCCAGCGTTGTCGGCACCTCGAACAGGGCGCTGATGGAGTACGTCGCCCACTACCTTTCAGAGCACGGCGCGCGGGTCACCCGCCTGGTCGGACCCGAGGGCGACCGCGAGAACCTCTTTGCCACGATCGGCGATCCCTCGCTGCCGGGCTATGTCCTGTCGGGGCACGTCGACGTCGTCCCGGCGCAGGAGCCGGGCTGGGTCGGGGACCCCTTCGTGCTGCGGCGCGACGGTGCGCGGAGGAGGACAGATGACATCGCAAGAGAACCGCGGTCGCGGCGCCTGACGGCGCGGCGGCGCTCGGTCCGGCTGTCCCGCGGCACGTCCGCGGGAACGCGCCTGGCTGCACGCCAGCGGGGCGCGCGGGCCCGGGTTTTGCCCGAATGACGGCGGCGCGCCAGCGCGCCCTGTGACCAGAAAAGGGGCCGGAGGGACCCCCCGTATCAATTGACATCAGTGGAGGAGCAAGATGCTCAAACTCATAGCGACCTGCGCTCTGGGCGCGGTAACCCTGTGAACGGGCTCGGCAGCCAAGGCGGAAGCACCGCAAACCCTGGGAGCCGGCGGCCCGCCGCCCCTGTCGATCCGGGTGCTCGCGAACATGGGCCGGACCGGGCTTCTGGGGTTCATGTCCTCGAACGAGCGCTACGGCGCGGTGCAGTCCCGCGTCGCCTTCGGCCGCGGCATGTCGGCGCTGGCGGACGTTCCCGGCAACCCGGCGGATGGCTATCCCGACGGCGTGAGCGAGCTGCTCACCCCGCTCAGCGCCATCATCCAGCTGAACAAGGGCCCGAGTGACAGCGCCTCCTACCTGCGCTTTTCCTCCGACAATCGCCGGTCGGACGCCTGGCGCACCGAGAACGCCGGCACCGGCTTCGAGAGCGACAGCGAGGCGCATGGCTTTGGCGCGCAGTATTTCTATGCCCCGAACGCCGACCTGATGCTGGGGCTCGGGGTGGAGGTGAACCGCAACGAGGTCGAGATACGCCACAACGACGGCAGCAGCGACATCGAGTTCTGGGCGCTGCGGGCGGACGTTCTGAAGGTGGTGAACGACAACTGGGGCGTCGCCCTGCGCGCCGGCTGGTTCAACGAGACCGCCGAGACAAGCATCCCGCTGCCCTTCGCCACGATGGAGTCCGAGCAGGACGCGCAGCGACTCTATCTGCAGGCCGACGCGGTGGGCACCTTCACCAGGGCCGACATCGCGGCACTGCCCGAAAGCTGGATCCTGCGCCCCAACATCGGCGCGGCCTGGCAGAAGACCTGGTTCGACGAGACCACCAACTCGCTGGGTGCAACGGTCAAGGGTCCGCGCGGCGAAAGCTCGGACGAATATGGGTCGGTCTATGCCAAGGCGGCGCTGCATCACGATGGGAAGGGAAAGATCCACCCCTATGCGGGTCTCGGGGTCGACGTCGAATTCGTCAATTCCTATGAAGATTACGTCGATGAGACGGCCTACTTCAACAGCTTCGCCGGGGCGTCGATCTCGCTCTCGCGTTCGGCGATGATCTATGTGAGCTACGGCCGCTACGATGGGTTCAACGGCAACCGGACGAAGGAGTCACTGGTTGTTGCGCTTGGGGTGACCTTATGACCAGCGGCGCACCGTTCCCGCAAAAGAAGACAGCGCTCCGATAGCGATCGGGGCGCTGCCTAAGTTTCGCACCTTTCGGCGTGTTTGCAGAGCGCCATGTCGGGCGAGGCTCTCGACCTCGCCGGCCGGCGCTGAGGTATTGCCGATCTGCTTAGGATCAGCCATCGGCTTTGGCATTGGCATCACCAGCTCCGGCGCTTCGGAAGTCTCGCTCCACCTGAATTCCAATGCGTCGAGATCATCGCTCAGCTTTGTGCCACAGCTCGGCCCGATCACGCGCAGCATGTCGACCCACACCCCAGGGAGATGCTCGGGACATATCTTTGCGCCAAGGTTGGTATGATTGGCCCACCGCGGAGCCACCCATCTGGCCAGCCCGCCGCCCTCACTGATCGTGCGCGGATCGACGGTGCCGTGAGCCCCCCCAGGCTCAGCTCACGCCTTGCACTGCGGACAAATCCGGACGGCGCGCCGCATCCGGTCACGCACAGTTTTTACATAAGCCTGATTACACGCGCGACGCCTGTAAGCGGGGTGGATTCACAAACGAAGTGCAAATTCTGTATCAAAACAGAAGTTTGCATGGAGGATGTGGAATGGGTCGTTGTTACCTTCAGCTGAGTTTCGAGGAGCGGATCAAGATTGCCAAGTGGCGCGAGGCCAAAATGTCGATCCCCGAGATCGCGGATCGCCTGAGCCGCGCCCCCTCGACCATCTACCGCGATCTGAAGCGCAATCACTTCGATGGCGGCGACCTGCCCGAGCTCGCGGGATACTACGCGCTGAATGCCCAGACCATGAGCGAGAGGCGCCGCGCCCTTCACCGCAAGATGATTCAGCACCCGCAGCTCAAAGCTGCCGCCCTGCATGGGCTCAAGACTGGCTGGTCGCCGGAGCAGATCGCCGGCCGGATGCGTCTTGAGCAGCATGGGGTCCGTGTGAGCCACGAGACGATCTATCGCTACGCCTACTCGAAGGACGGTCGCGCCGAGCAGTTCTACCGGCACCTTCCCGAGCATCGCAGACGCCGCAGACCTCGCGGATACCGCCGGTACCAGCGCAGCCACATCTCGGACGCGCAAAGCCTTTCAAACAGGCCGGATTGCGTCGCCGAGCGCGTTGAGTTTGGGCACTGATGGTGTGGATACCTCACCCCGCAACGGGATCGCAATGTGCCAGGATGGTGAGGTTGAAACGCACCAGCATGGAGGAGGTATCCGTGGAAGAGGTTACAGTCATCGGCATCGACTTGGCAAAGTCGGTTTTTCAACTCCACGGCGCGGATGCGTCAGGACGGCCCGTGTTCCGCAAGAAGCTCTCGCGGGCGCAGTTCACCCGGTTCGTGGCCGAGCACCCGCCCTGCCTTGTCGCCATGGAGGCTTGCGCGTCGTCGCACTATTGGGAGCGGGAGTTCATGAAACTCGGCCATGAGGTACGGCTCATCCCACCGATCTACGTGAAGCCCTTCGTGAAGCGGCAGAAAAACGATGCGAATGACGCCGAGGCCATCGCGGAGGCCGTGGTGCGTCCGACCATGCGGTTTGTGCCCGTGAAATCCGCCGAGCAGCAGGCCAGATCCATGGTCTTCAAGACGCGCGATCTCCTCGTTCGACAACGCAACGCCCTCATCAACGCGCTGCGCGGGCACCTTATGGAATATGGCTTCATCGCGCCTCCCGGACGGACATTCGTCAGGAAACTCGAGGCGCAGCTCGATGCTCCAGAGAGCATGCTCCCATCCGGCGTCACCGAGCTTTGTCGCCTGCACCTCGAGCAGATTGGCAGTCTCGACGTCAGGATCATAAGAATAGAGAAGCGCCTCAAAGAAGAAGCCAAGAACGATCCTGAGACGATCCGCCTGCAGACAGCCCCGGGTGTCGGCCCCGTCAGCGCCATGGCAATTCAAGCCTTCGCCCCGCCGATGGAAGGGTTCCGAAGGGGGCGTGATTTTGCGGCCTGGCTGGGTCTCGTCCCTGTTCAGAAATCGACAGGTGGCCGGCAGATTCTGGGGCGCACTTCAAAGATGGGACAACGGGACATTCGCAGACTGTTGATCATCGGCGCGATGACGCGGGTCAGATGGGCGGTCAAGAACGGCCCTCCCAAAGGGTCCTGGTTGGAGCAGATGCTGGGGCGCAAGCCCCGGATGCTGGTCGCCATCGCCCTGGCAAACAAAACCGCCCGCGCGATCTGGGCGATGATGACGAAACAGGAGGACTATCGAGACCCCGTCCTTGCCGCGTGACACGGTGAGGGTTGGCAGGTGTGAGACGGACAGTGAACAGTAAGGACAAACGATCGACCAGATCGAGGTTGTGGAAACCAGGCACTCCCAGAGAGCTTGCAACTCGGGCGCATTGATATGCACCCAACCTTCGCATCGCCATACCGGCCCGCGGCATTGTCAAAGCCGCACATCGAGGCCTGACACATGACCGTACCCGATCACATGTTCGACCCGTTCAAAAGAATGCTTGCACCGACCGAGGTATCCACACATGGGAGTGCGACTTGGTGATGTTCCGCAAGGAGCACGGCAAGATCAACGTGACCTCCCTGGTGGAGCGTGTCAGCCGCTACGCCGTCGTGCTGCGCAACGAGGACCGACGATCAAAGCCGATCATGGAATCCCTCATCCAGGGGCTCTCCGCCCTGCCCGCGGATGCGAGGCAATCCATCACCTTCGACCGCGGAACCGAGTTCTCGGCATGGCAACGGCTCAAGGATGGGATCGGCGCGGACAGCTGGTTCTGCGACCCGCAGGCGCCTTGGCAGAAAGGCACAGTCGAGAACACCAACAACCGTCTGCGCAAGTTCCTGCCCCGCTCGACCGAACCGACGGCGCTCACAAATCGATATTTGAGGTCGATTTGCCAGCGCCTCAACGCGACGCCCCGCAAATGCCTGGGCTACCGAACGCCTGCCTAAGTCTTCGAGGCCAAGCTCGTGGATATCCGAAACCGACTGACATAAAATAGGAAATCAGACTTTGCGCTTCGGCGTGAGTTCACAGGGGGTGGATGATGAACGCCTTCTGCGCGTCCGTAGACTCCGATGCCTTCATGCGTTTCCGCTCCTCTCCCGGCCAAGGGTTCCGTCCGGAGAACTCTAAGCTGGAACGGGGGCGTTTTCGGGGATCACATCAATAGATGTGTCCTGAACGAAACCTGCAATGCCCTCGACAACAGCAGCGATTTGGCCATCTCAGTTTGCAACACCTTCGAAAACAGGTAGACCAGTTCGTAACTTCACGAACACTGGACAGAACATGAGCGATGAGGCCAAATCGCCCTCTGCCGCACGCCCGCGGCGCACGCAGGCGGAGCGATCACAGGAAACCCGCAGCAAGGTCTGCGAGGCGACGCTTCAGGCCCTCGTGGAAGTCGGCTACGAGCAGATCTCGACGACGCTGATCGCGCAGAAGGCGCAGGTGTCGCGCGGCGCGCTCACCCACCAGTTCCCGACCCGCAACGACATGCTGGTCGCCGCATTCGAGAAACTGGTTGGCGAATGGCGGGAGGGCTACCCTTTTGGGCTCGACCCCGACAAGGAGCAGCTTTCGGTCGATGAGTTGATTGACGCGCTTTGGAACAACATCTTCGCCGAGGGCCGCTACATCGCGGCGATGGAGCTCATGCTCGCCGCGCGCCAGGACAACGAGCTGGGCCACGCGCTGCGCGATATTCTGGTGTCATGGATCCGAAAGCGTGACCGCATCACCGTGCGCCTGATCGGCGGCGACGTCGACGACGCCGAAGCCGATCTGAAAGTGCAGTTGCACCTCTCGGTGCTGCGCGGAATCGCCATGCACCAGAGCTTCGATTCTGATCCGCAGACGGCGAACAAGCTGATCGATCTGTGGAAGCGGATCGCTCGGAAGGCCTAAGCCCGGGCAATCCGCAATCTTACGGACAGGACTGCCCGTAAAATGATCTAAAGATTTTCTGTTTTATTACAGGATATTAATCCAAATTTTTCAGATTCTTGCCGAAATTTTCGCCCCACTATTAAAATATCAGCAGGTCAAAGCTTGATTTACGAACAGCGCTGATCGCATGATGCGGACAAAGCTGTTCGTAAGTATTCGCGTGCGCAACGAGCAGATTGCAGAAACCGCCCGATCGCACGGGCCGCAACAGGGAAGATCACATGACCTTCAAGACGCTTTTTGCCACCGTCGCCGGCCTCGGCCTCGCAGCCGCGCCTGCGATCGCCACCACCTGGGACCTGTCGAGCGAATATCCCGCCGGCTCGCTCCAGGGGCAGACCGCCGATTTCTTTGCCAAGGCCGTGGCCGAGAAGACCGGTGGCGACGTCGAGGTGACCGTTCACCACGGTGCGGCGCTCGGCTACAAGAGCGTTGACCATTTCGATGCGGTGGGCGACGGCGCGCTGCAGGCAGCGTCCTCGGCCTTTGTGTTCTGGACCGGCATCGACCCGATTTTCCAGCTCTCGTCGCTGCCCTTCCTCGCCCCGACCACCGAGGACGTGCATGACCTCTACGAACTGGCGAAGCCCGAGTACAAAAAGGTCCTCGAGGACAACAACCAGATGCTGCTGCTCGCGACGCCCTGGCCGTCCTCGGGACTCTGGGGCAACACGGCCTTCACCTCGATCGCCGACCTCGAAGGTGTGAAGGTGCGCACCTATGACGTCGCCTCCACCGAGACGATGAAGAACGCCGGCGCCTTCCCGATCCAGATCTCCTGGGCCGACGTGCCCGCGCAGCTGTCGACAAATGCCATCGACGCCGTGCTGACCTCGCCCAACGGCGGCGTCGGCGTGCAGATGTGGGAGCTGCAGTCGAACTTCACCAACGTGAACTACGCCTCCTCGCTGCAGGCGATCCACCTCAACCTCGACGCCTGGGACGACCTGACCGAAGAGCAGCAGACCGCCGTCATGGAAGCGGCCGCAGAGGCCGAGGACTTTGGCTGGGGCCTGCTGGCGGAAGCCACTGCCAAGGATTTCGACACCATGCGAGAGAACGGCATGACGGTGACCGAGGAGATCTCTGCCGAGTTCTCGCAGGCGCTGACCGACGCGGCGCGGCCCTTCATCAACCAATGGATCGCAGACACCGGCGAGCGCGCGCAGAGCATTATGGACGCCTATAAGAGCCGTTGATTTCTCCCCGACTGGCGCGGGTGGCCCCGGTTGCCGTCCGCGCATTTTTCCGCCTTCACGGGAGTTTCGCATGACCCGCTTCTATTCCGGCGTTTTCGCCCTGTCGCGACTGGCTGCCGTGATCGCCGCATGTGCGCTGGTCTACATGGTGGGCCACATCGCCTACGAAATCATCCTGCGCAGCTTCTTCGCCACCTCAACCTTCGTGCTGGACGAATTCGTCGGCTACGCGATCAGTATCTGTGTGGTCTGGTCCCTCGGCTACGTGCTCGAACATGGTGACCTGATCCGCGTCGGCCTTGTGCTTGATCGCCTGCCGCCGCGCGCGCAGCAGCTGATGACCGCCGGGGCTGCGCTGGTGGCCTGCGCACTTTCGGCCGGGCTTGCGTGGATGTTCTGGATCCGCGTCGCGCGGGCCTGGTCGCGCGGCACCGTGTCCTCGTCGGTCGCCGCGGTGCCGACCTGGATTCCCGAGGGCGCGCTCATGCTCGGGCTCGGGCTCTTTGCGCTTGCCGCGCTCTCGCATGGGCTGCGCCACATCACCGGAAACCCGTCGCCGGCCCCCAGCACGCCCCTGGCGACCCCGGTCGAATAAGCCGCAAAACTCGGAGAGAACACATGGAAACGCTCCTGACCGCGGCCGCAACGCTGGCCTTCCTACTGCTGTTCCTCGGCCTTGGGGTCTGGGTCTTTATCTCGCTGGCCCTGGTCGCCACCACGTCACTTTTCTTCCTGCACGGGATGGATCTCTCGCGTATCGGCTCGATCGCGGCGGGGATCATCTATCGCTATTCCACCAGCTGGGAGCTCTCGGCCATCCCGATGTTCATCTGGATGGGAGAGATCATCTTCCGCACCGACATCTCGACCCGGCTGTTCCGCGGCCTCTCGCCCTTCGTCGACTATATCCCCGGCCGCCTGCTCCACACCAACGTGCTGGGATGCACGCTCTTTGCGGCGGTCTCGGGCTCGTCGCCCGCCACCACCGCGACCGTGGGCCGGATCACCACGCGCGAGCTGGGCCAGCGCGGCTATGACGACCGGCTGTCGCTGGGCTCTCTGGCAGGCGCGGGCAGCCTCGGGCTGCTGATTCCGCCGTCGATCGTGATGATCGTCTACGGGATCCTCGCCGAGCAGTCGATCTCGCGTCTCTTCGCCGCCGGCGTGCTGCCGGGGCTGATGATCACAGCGCTCTACTCGGGCTACATCATGCTGCGCGCGAAGATGAACCCCGGCCTGGTGCCGGCCGCACGCGAGCGCCGCAGCGCGACGGACTTCCTGCGCGCACTCTGGGACCTGGCGCCGCTGGTGGTGCTGATGACCATCGTGCTCGGCTCGATCTACACCGGCATCGCCACTCCCTCCGAGGCGGCCGCTGTCGGCGTGATCGCCGCCATCGCCATCGCCGCCGTCACCCGCCAGCTATCGCTCACGCTGCTGCGAGACACGCTGATGGGAGCGCTGCGCACCTCGACCATGGTCTGTTCGATCCTGATCACCGCCGCCTTCATGTCGACGGCCATCGGCTATCTGCACATCCCGGCGGACGTGGCCGACGGCATCGCGTCGCTCAACCTGCCGCCCTGGGGGCTGCTGGTGGTGCTCTCGCTCTTCTACCTCGGGCTCGGCTTTTTCCTCGACGGCACCTCGATCGTGGTGATGAGCCTGCCGATCTCGCTGCCGCTGGCCTTACAGGCGGGCTTCGATCCGATCTGGTTCGGCGTCTACCTCGTGCTGATGGTCGAGATGGCGCAGGTGACGCCGCCGGTCGGCTTCAACCTCTTCGTGCTGCAGGGCATCTCGGGCCGCTCGATCGGCTACGTCGCCCGCGCCGCGCTACCCTTCTTCGTGCTGATGCTGGTGGGGGTCGCGCTGCTGGCCGTCTTCCCGGGCATCGCGCTCTGGCTCCCGAATTTCTTCTACGGATAAGACAATGACCTCTCCCGCAAACCGCGCGCTCGATCTCGCACCCCTGCTGCGCGCTCAGGCGCAGCTCAACCAGCCCCACACGCTCTTCCGCGCCGTCGAGCAGACCTGCCGAGCCCGCTTCGGCTTCCGCTTCCTGACCGTGCTGAGGAACCTGCCCGGCACCGGCAACGTCATGCGGATGCACAGCTCCGAGCCTGACTATCCCACCGGCGCGCTGAAGCCGATGGGGCTGACCGAATGGGGCAAGGTGGTGCTCGACGGCGGGAAGTGCTGGCTAGGCAACTCGGCCGACGACGTCCGATGGGCCTTTCCCGACGCCGAGTTGATCCTGTCGAAGGGCTGCGAGGCCTGCGCCTGCGCGCCGGTGCTCTGGGCCGGGCGCTGCGTCGGCGTGCTGTCGCTGAACGATGCGCGCGATGCCTACAGCCGCGACGACATGGCGGACATGTCCCTCATCGCCCAAACCCTCGCACCGGCGCTGATCTGACCCCCGAAAGGACGACCAAGATGACCACCCTGCTGATCAAGAACGCCCGCATCGTCGACGGCACCTCGCACGAGCCGACCGACCCGATGCAGATCGCCATCGAGGATGGCCGCATCCGCGAAGTTGGTGCCTCTGTCACCTTCACCGCGGACGAAGAGCTCGACCTTGACGGGCTGACGGTGATGCCCGGGCTGATCGACTGCCACGTTCACACCATCGCCTCCACGGCGAACCTTGGGCTGAATGCCTCGCTGCCCTCCTCGCTGGTGGCCGCGCGTGCTGCGACGCTGATGAAGAACATGATCATGCGCGGCTTTACCACGGTGCGGGACCTCGGCGGTGCTGACCGAGGCCTGCAACTGGCCGTGGAGGAAGGTCACTTCACCGCGCCGCGCCTGGTGATCTGCGGCAAGGCCCTGAGCCAGACCGGCGGGCACACCGACTACCGCGGGCCCTACGACAACCGCGACGTCGGCTGGTACGCGCAGGCGCTCGGCACTCTGGGGCGCATCTGCGACGGCAAGCCCGAGT
Organism: Alloyangia pacifica; assembly: GCF_003111685.1. NCBI lineage: Bacteria > Pseudomonadati > Pseudomonadota > Alphaproteobacteria > Rhodobacterales > Roseobacteraceae > Alloyangia > Alloyangia pacifica. The sequence goes on from NZ_CP022195.1 coordinate 64,685, forward strand.
TGCTGCGCGCGGCGCGCGAAGAGCTGAAGGGCGGCGCGCAGTTCCTCAAGGTGATGGCGGACGGCGGCGTGTCCTCGCCCTCCGACCCGATTGGGTACCTCGTCTACTCGGTCGACGAGCTCACCGCCCTCGTCGAGGTCGCCAACGGCTTCGGCACCTATGTCTCCGCGCACCTCTACGCCGACGAGGCCATCGTGCGGGCGCTGGACTGCGGCATCACCTGCATCGAGCACGGCAATCTGATCGGGGATGAGACCATCAAGCGCGTGGCCCGCGAAGGGGCCTTCGTGGTCCCGACCAACATCACCTACGACCTGCTGGCCCGCAAGGGCGCCGAGTTCGGCCTGCCGCCGGAGTCGGTCGCCAAGGTTGCCGACGTGCGCGAGGCGGGGCTCGAGCGCGTGGTGAAGCTGCACGAAGCGGGCGTGACCATGGGCTACGGCTCGGACCTTCTGGGCGGCATGCAGACCGAGCAGTCGGGCGAGTTCCCGCTCCGCGGGCGCTACATCCCCGCCGACGCGGTGATCCGATCGGCCACCGTGGACGCGGCCAAGGTGCTGCGCATGGAAGGCGAGGTCGGTGTGATCGCGCCCGGCGCCCATGCCGACATCATCGCGGTCGATGGCAACCCGCTCGAGAACCTCGACCTGCTGACCGGACAGGGCGCCCACATGCCGCTCATCCTGCAGGGCGGCCGCGCGATCAAGAAGGCGGCAAGTCTCTAAATTTAAATAAAGAACATAAACTTATCCAGCGCGGGCGGTCCGAGCCGCCCGCCGACCAACTCGGAGAGAGACATGAAGAAGTTCCTGACCACCACGCTGCTCGCCGGCGTGCTCGCAAGCCCTGCCCTGGCGACGGATTTCATCGCCAACACCTTCTACGACGCGCAGCATCCGCTGGCCAAATACGGCTACACCGAATGGGCCGAGATCGTGAAGGACCTCTCCGGCGGCGATCTCGCCCCACAGGTCTTCACTGGCACGGTGCTGCTGGCCCCGCGCGCCACCATGCAGGGCATCCGCGACAACGTCGTGCAGGTCGGCCACCACGCCGCCATCTACACGCCCTCGGACCTGCCTGTCGCCAACGCGGTCCAGGAGCTTGGCTTCAACTATTCCGATCCGCTGGCCGCGATCTTCGCCGTGGCCGATTTCTCGATGCACAATGCCGCGCAGCTGGCGGAATGGCAGGATCAGGGGATCGTCTACCTCGGCGCCTATGCCACCCCGCCCTACATCCTGATGTGCGCCGAGCCGGTGCGCACCCTGGCCGAGCTGAAGGGCAAGCGCATCCGCACCGCCGGCTCCGCCGTCTCGGCTTGGGTCGAGGCCGCGGGCGGCATTCCGGTGAACGTGCCTTCTTCCGAGATGTACACGGGGATCGAGCGCGGCACACTCGACTGCGCCACCAACGCGGCCAACGACCTGGTGGACCGTTCGCTCATGGAAGTGGCCGAGCACACGACCCTCCTGCCCACCGGCATGTACTGGTCGGGGCCGAACTGGGGCTTCAACCCCGGCTTCTGGTCCGGCCTGACCGCCGAGCAACGCGGCGTCTTCATGCAAGCCTCGGCCCGGTCGATGGCGCGGATGATCATCAACTACACCGCACAGGCCGAAGCCGCCCTCGAGACCGCCAGGGACAAGGGCGGCAACATCTACGAGCCCGAGGCCGACCTGCTCGCCTCGGTCGAGGAGTTCCGCGCCAAGACGCTCGACGGCGTCTACGACAAGGCAACGGAAACCTACGGGCTGAGTGATGCCAAGCCGGTGATCGACGACTTCCGCGCCACGATGGACAAATGGACCGCGCTCCTGGCCGAGGTCGACACCTCCGACGAGGACGCGCTGACCGAGCTCGCCATGTCCGAGATCTACGGCGACATCGACCCGGCGACCTACGGCGTCGAGTAACGTCCCCGCATCCGAACCGTCAGGGGCCCCTCACCCGGGCCCCTGTTTCCGCACGCCCCAAGGAGATGCCCCGATGCACGCCCTGATCCGCTGGACAAACCGCGCCGTCATGGCGCTCGCCTGCGCCTTCATGCTTCTGATGATGGCCCATATCACCACGGACGTGGCGGTTCGGTTCTTCTTCGACGGCCGGCTCATCGGCACGCTCGAGATCGTCTCCTATTACTACATGGTGGTGATCGTCTTCCTGTCGCTGGGCTACGTCGAGCTGCGCGGCGAGCACATCCGGGTGGATCTCTTCGCCAAGATGCTACCGCAGGCCGTGCAGCTCGGGCTCCACGTGCTGGCCTGCGCGCTGGGGCTGATCTTCTTTGGGATGCTCTTCTGGCAGTCCGCTCAGGACGCGATCGGCGCCACCCGCCGCGCCGAAGAGGCGATGAGCAACTTCACCTTCTACATCTGGCCCGCCCGCTGGGCGCTGCCCCTGGGTTTCGCCGGTATCTGGCTGGCGGTGCTGTCGAACCTGCTGAAATCCGTAGCGCTGCGGCGCGCGCTGTAACCGCCGAGAGGATCTGAACCCATGAGCAATCTCGATATCGGCATTCTCGGCACCGTCGTCGCGCTAGTTCTGATCGCGCTGCGCGTGCCGATCGGCCTCTCGCTTGGCCTCGTCTCCATTGTCGGCATCTCGCAGATGTTCAACATGAGCGTCGCCTGGGGGATGATCTCGGCCACGCCCTTCGACTACGTCGGGCAATGGGAACTGTCGGCGGCGCCGATGTTCCTGCTGATGGGCTTCCTGTGCTCCTCGACCGACATGACCCGCGGCCTCTTCCTGTCGCTGCGGCTCTATCTCGCGCGGCTGCCGGGGGGGCTGGCGATCACCTCGGTCGGGGCCTGCGCCTTCTTTGCGGCGGCTTCGGGCTCGTCGGTCGCTACCGCCTCGGCCATGTCGCGCATGGCGGTGCCGGAAATGCTGAAACAGGGCTACGACAAGGGACTTGCCACCGGCACCATCGCCGCCTCGGGCACGCTGGGCTCGCTGATCCCGCCCTCGGTGCTGCTGATCCTCTACGGCGTCTACGCGCAGGTCTCGGTCGGGCAGCTTTTCATGGCGGGCTTCATTCCCGGCATTCTCTCGGCGCTGATCTACATGGCGATGATCGTCACCCGGGTGAAGCTGAACCCGTCGCTGGCCGGAGAAACCCCGCCGCCGCCGACCGATGAGGAACGCCGCGAGGCGCTGCGCGACGTCTGGCCACTGCCGACACTGATCCTGCTGGTGCTGGGCGGCATCTTCTCGGGCGTCTTCTCGCCCACCGAGGCAGGCGCGCTCGGCGCCTTCTTCGCGGCGGTGATCGGGGCGGTGCGCGGCAAGCTCACCCGCGCCGCGGTGATCGAGGCGGTCACGCAGGCGGTGGTCTCCACGGGGTCGATCTTCATCATCCTGATCGGCTCGCTGTTCTTCACCCGCTTCCTCGCCCTGTCGGGCTTGCCCACGGCCTTTTCCAACGCGATCCTCTCGGTCAGCAGCGAGACCTGGTGGATCCTCTTTGCGGTAACGTTGATCTACCTGGTTCTCGGCATGCTGATCGATTCCATCGGCCTGCTCCTGCTGACCCTGCCGATCCTCGTCCCGCTGGTGCAGACCACGGGGATCGACGCGATCTGGTTCGGCATCATCATCGTCAAGCTGCTGGAGATCGGTCTTGTCACGCCGCCGATTGGGCTCAATGTCTACATGATCAACGGTGCGCTAAACAACGCAGTGACCCTGCCCGAGATCTTCCGGGGCATCTGGTGGTTCCTGCTGATGGACCTCGCGACGCTGCTGATCCTGATCCTGTTTCCGGCGCTGACGCTCTGGCTGCCCTCGCTGGCCTACTGACCCACTGACCGAAAGGACCCACCATGACCGACAGCCCCGTAATGATGCTCACCGGCGGCAGCCGGGGGATCGGCGCCGAGATCGCCCGCGCAGCGCAGGCCCTTGGCTGGCACGTGAGCCTCGGGCTGCGCGACCCCGCCCGCGTGCCGGAGGGGCTTGATCCCGCCCTGCTCGACACCTTCGCCTACGACGCGACCGTTCGCGATGCCGAGGCGGCCTGGGCCGGGGCGGTCATGGCGCAGCACGGCCGGATCGACGCCATCGTCGCAAGCGCCGGGCTGTTCACCTCGAGCAGCATCGTCGAGGCCCCGGAGGCCGAGGTCGACACGCTGCTGGAAGTGAACCTGCGCGCGCCGCGGCGGCTGGCCATGGCGAGCTGGGACGCCCTGAAGGCCGCGGGCCGCGGCCGCGTCATCATCCTCGGATCGCTTTCCGGCAAGCGGGTGGCCTCGGCCGGGTCCGGGCTCTATTCGGTCAGCAAGTTCGCCGCCGTCGGACTGGCCCACGCGCTGCGCTACGAGGGCTGGGACCATGGCATCCGCGCCACCGCGGTCTGCCCTGGCCTGGTGGCAACCGACATGGGCGAAACCGCCGCCGCGGGCAGCAGAGCCGCCCAGCAGATGACCCAGCCGGAGGAGGTCGCGCATCTGGTGATGGAAGCGATCGGCCTATCGAACACCGCCTCGGTGCCCGAGATCCACATCAACTGCCGGACCGACGGGATATTCTGAAAGGTTCGGGTGTCCACAGCATCACTTCAATCCGGTCATGACCAAGATCGTGAGGGCGGTGCGGGTTCCGCCCATGGCGGGTCGGGTGTCCATCATCTTCGCCCGCGGCACGGAATTCGTTTCATGGCCGCACCTGCAGGCCCAGCTCGGAACCCAAACGTGGTTCTGCGCCCCCTCCTCGCCCTGGCAGAAAGGCAGTGCCCTGAACACCAACCGGCGGCTCGAGCGACGGGTTCCAAGACAGCGTGACGTCGCCGCCATATGCCCGAAACACGAAACGGCGGCTTCCATTCCGAGGGCAACGCGGAAAAAGAGACCGGGAAGCCATGTCTTGAGCCAAATATGACCCGCTCAGCATAATCCAAGGTGGGTCAGTTCCAGATGGAAATCCCGGGTCAATTCTGGGTGGATATCAACACATATCATGGTGTGGATCAAATCGCAGCTTCGTCCTCGTCTGCGAAATGAGCGTTGGCCTTGGCTCCGCACCGCAACCGCGGCGAATGGCCGGTCTTGAGAAGCTGCGCCGCCGCCGGTGACGATTGGGCGGACATCGCTCAGATACGAAACGCAACACCGCCTAGCTAGGGTCTCCGCCCAGGCCATCCGGCCAAACAAGGGACGTGCGGCGCCCGGCTGATACCGCACGGGGCAACGATGAGGGCCGGATCTGAAGCCGTCGATTGATGCCAAAGACCCTACCCCACTCTAGAGTCGCATAAGCGCCAATAGCGTGAAGAGGAAGGTTGAGGGGAATATTCTGTCGCCCGCACATCTTCCATGCTCTCAAACCTTCGATCGCGCATTCTGGTCACCGGCCTTGGGGCGGCTAATCGATCCGCGGGCGGCATCCGGCGCATGACACAGCTGATGCCGCCGCGCTATGGGTCTGGCATGACACGCAAAGAAACCCAGTCCGCCCGTATCGCGCGGGTGCTCGCGGATCGGATCATCTCGGGTGAAATCCCGCCCGGTGCCCGCCTTCGCCAGGATCATATCGCTATCGAATTTCAGGCCAGCCATGTGCCGGTGCGAGAGGCCTTCCGTACGCTGGAGGCACAAGGGCTCGCTGAGGGCGAGCTGCGCCGCGGATACCGCGTGACCGATTTCGACGTCGCCGAGCTGAGAGAGGTGGCGGAGATGCGGGCCAGCCTCGAAGTGTTGGCGCTGCGCAACGCCGCGCCCAAAATGACCCGCGCGATCCTAGCCGAGGCTGATGCGGTCACGCGGCAGGGCGACCGCGCCTGCAGCGTCCGAGACTGGGAGGCCGCGAACCGGCAGTTCCACAGGCTCATCCTTTCGCCCTGTCAGATGCCGCGTCTTCTTCGCAGTATCGATGACCTGCATACCGCCAGCGCACGCTTCCTCTTCGCCGCTTGGCGACGGGACTGGGAGTCGCGCACCGACCATGACCATCGGGCCATCCTCGAGGCGTTGCGGAAGGGGCAGGTCGACTTGGCCTGCACCGTCCTAGCACGGCACGTCGGCTGGATCGGAAAGCGCAAGGCAGCGAGAAAAAATGCCATTATTACTGATACATACGACATTTCTGGATAATTATCTATAATCTGCGTTGTTTCGAAACCGCTCTCTGCCCGAGGTTGATGATCATCATCCAACCACCCGAGGAGAGCCTTTCGATGACACCCCTGACGCCCACGCACGCGCGTGGCCTGCCGCTCTGGCGGAGCCTTGCCTTTGCCCTTGCCGGCGCCGCGCTGATCACGATTGGGGCCAAGGTCCAGATCCCATTTTGGCCAGTTCCGATGACCCTTCACACGCTGGCGATCTGCCTCGTCGCGGCAGGGCTAGGGCCGCGGCTCGGGCTTGCTGCCATGACGGCCTATCTCGGCGCGGGTGCGCTCGGGCTGCCGGTGTTTTCGGGCACACCCGAGCGCGGCATCGGTCTCGCCTACATGATGGGCCCAACCGGCGGCTACCTCGCGGGATACCTGCTGGCGACATCGCTTATCGGCACGCTCGCACGGGGCCGCGGCTGGCTCGGCATGGCCACGGCGATGGTTGCGGGCCTTGCCCTCGTCTATGCTGTCGGCCTCGCTTGGCTGGCGCTCTTCGTTCCGATCCCGAAGCTGCTCGCCGCGGGACTCACGCCGTTCGTGCTTGGCGATCTCTTGAAGGTCGCGCTGGCCGCGACGCTGGTTTCAGGCGCGAGCAGTCTGAAAGGGCGCCTTGCATGATCCGCACGGATTGGACGATAGCGGAGGCACATGCGATCCACGCCCTGCCCTTTCCTGAGTTGCTGGCGCAGGCGCAGGCCACGCACCGTGCTCATTTCGACCCCACCGAGATCGAGACCGCCAGCCTCTTGTCGATCAAGACCGGCGGCTGCCCCGAGGATTGCGGCTACTGCTCGCAGTCGGCGCATTATGACACCGGCGTGAAGGCAAGCAAGCTGATGGGCACAGAGGCGGTTCTTGCAGCCGCGCGACGGGCAAAGGGTGCCGGGGCGCAGCGCTTCTGCATGGGCGCGGCATGGCGCGGCCCCAAGGACCGCGATATGGACCATCTTTGCGAAATGGTTCAGGGCGTTGCGGAGCTCGGCCTCGAGACCTGCATGACGCTGGGGATGCTGAGCCCGGAACAGGTGACGCGGCTGAAGGATGCCGGGCTCGATTTCTACAACCACAACATCGACACCTCCCCCGACTACTACGCGCAAATCGCCACGACCCGGACGATGGACGACCGGCTGGAGACCCTGGCCCATGTCCGAAACGGCGGGATCCGGGTCTGCTGCGGTGGCATCCTCGGGATGGGCGAATCCGAAGAGGATCGGATCGCGATGCTGGTAACGCTCGCCACCTTGCCCGAGCATCCCCAGAGCGTTCCGGTGAACCTGTGGAATGATGTCGACGGCGTCCCGGTGCAGGAATACGCCGAACCGGTGGACCCCTTTTCGCTTGTCCGGGCGGTGGCGCTTGCACGGATACTCATGCCCGCCTCGGTCGTACGGCTCTCGGCCGGACGCACAAGGATGAGCGACGAGTTACAGGCGCTGTGCTTCGTGGCGGGTGCAAACTCGATCTTCGTGGGGGAGCAGTTGCTGACCACAGGCAACCCATCCGCCAGCCAGGATGCGGCGCTTCTGGCGCGGCTCGGCATGCGCATCGCGAAGGTAGCGCCGCATAGATCGCGCAAGACATCTGCTGACACCGCACGTTTGCATCAACCTTTGTAGAGACTTCTGGCGGGCCTTGATCGCCCGCCAGCACAAACCCCGCTGCCGCTATCTTGGCAACCAGCGAACCGCGAGGGCTCAACGCCTGAGTGTCGCCTTGCCGGTAAGCGGTCTTGTAGATGGTCTTCGGATGTCTGTTTAGGCGTCCCGGCTGGCCCGCTGCAATCAGCTGACACCCGCAGCCCGTGACCCTGAGGCATGTGCCATGGCGCGGGACGCTATGATGGAGCTCGGGCCGGAACCCGGCTCCGCATGTGTCAGTGTCCGCCCGAGAACACCAGCGTCTGCACCGGCAGGAACAGCATGCGCAACCGCAGTCCCGCCGCATGCACCACGCCGATCGTGTCGACCACGTGCAGGAAGATCCGCGTGCCGGTGCCCAACTCCTCATGCTCGAGCCGGTGGTGGTTGTTGGTATAGAGCATGACGGTACAGCTGCTGCCTGGAGGCACATTGGTCGGCTGATCGGTGTAGAGCGGCTCGAGGTAGACCAGCACGCTGCCGGGGCGCACATCGTCCTGCGGATCGACCAGCCGGTCGCTCGGCCGCAGCTGCCCCGAGGGGATCACGTCCTGGACCTCGGTCACCACCATCGGGATGATGTCGAGGGGTTTGCTGAGGCAGCCCATCTCGCCGACCATGCCAGCGTGAATAACCTGCGCGGCGATCTGGTTGAAGGCAGCCTGAAACCGCTCCGCCCCTGCGCCGCTCGGCACGAAGATGCCGGCAGGCCGGGCGAGCGGGCTGATGAAGTCGCCGACCTGAAGCGCAAGCTGTTCGATCCGCCCGTCGACCCCGGCCGAAATCAATGTCTTGCCCAGCTCGGCCTCGGCCAGCGCCAGCTGCGCGCGGGCGCTTTCGAGCTTGGCGGGCAGCACCTCATCGATCCGTTGCTGGGCGCTTTCCTTCTGCAGCTCGGCGGCGCGCAGTTGCGCCTCGCGCTGGTCGACCAGGTTCTCGAAACGCTCGATATCCACCAGGCGAACGGCGCTCGATCCCTGGTCGCGCAACTGCTCATTGCGCTGCAGCTCTTCCTGCGCCTGTACAAGCGCCGCGCGGGCCTGGGCGATTCCCGCGTCGGCCTGCGCCAGATCGGTTTCAGCCAGCTTTGCGGAAGCCTCGGTTTCGGCCAGCAGCGCCAGCGCCGCATCGACCTGCGCCTGCTGCGACAGCCCGTCGAGCCGCACCAGCGGATCTCCCGCCGAGACCTTTTGGTTGTTCACCACGTAAATGTCCGAGACCCGCCCGCTCACCTGCGGCAGGATGGTCACTGTGCGGAAATAGGAGGACACTGACATGCTGGCCGGGTGGTAGTAGAAGAGCACAGTGATCAGCGAGACGGTCAGGAAGATCCAGAGCGTCAGCCCCCAGCGCAGCTCGTACCACACCGAGAAAAGCGTCAGCTCGTGTCCAAACCGCTTCCCCTGCCCGTAGCGGCGATAGAGATAGTCCGGCACCAGCGAGACAAGCGAACAAAGGATGGCTTCGAGCAAAATCAGGCCTCCCCGTCGCGATGGCGGAACGCAGGCTCCGCAGCCGGGGCAGAACCATCGGGCTGCGGAATGTCCTCCTCCACGGGCCGGCCGGCGAGCCGTGCGAGAGAGCGGGCGATCGACTGCAGCGGCGACAGCATGTCGGGGAACTGAAAGCCCGCCACCAGCACCGCTGCGACCCAGAACAGGTTGTTGTGGGTGAACAGCGCCAGCAATGCGAGGATGCCGACGATCTGCAATTGCGGGTGGCTCGACTTGTGCGCCATGCGCTCGGGGATCGCATGCAGCGTCAGGTATATGACCCCAAGGCCGATGACGAGCGCGATGCCGAAAACCGTCATCACCGTGAACAAAGTATCAGTGCCATCAGCGCCGACCACGTACCCGGGAATGTGGTCAGGAGCCAATGGGTGAACCGCGATCGCTTCCACTGCCATCCCCTTAGAATTCAATCAATTGCTTTAGAGTAGGCAGATTCGCGTCGGGTCGGTTAGCTTTTTCGCCCCACGTCCTTTTTCTGGTCAAAGCCTACCCGAGCCCGCCCCGGGACACCTGGCGGTCGCCTTGAAAGTCGGCAGCACAGGTTCCGATGGACTCTTGACCCAGGCTCGGGCCGGAACAGCGATTTCGGCAGGGCTTGCAAAGAGCAGACGCCTGTTTCAGCGCCTGCCACTTGGCACGCCGCCCGTCAAACCATGGCGGCTTGCTTGAAACCTGCCAAACGGGCGGCCTTCAGGAACGCGTTGCGGGCATCGTCGACGGAGTTCATGCAGTCCATGGCCGCCTCGACCTTCGCCAAGGCGGTTTGCTGTGCAGCATCGGCCACCGGCCATTTGCGACGCAGCCAGTAATGCACCTTCTCGATCGTGCAGAAGCGCGTGACGTCCCCGTCTTTCGGGTCGATCAGGATGAGGGGGTCTCCCCAGAAAATTTCCATCATGTGTGTTCTCTTTCGTATTCGTGAAGCCACGGTGCCGCCGATTGCGGCCTCTCTTGCGAGGAGACCAATCAGGGGTGCCTGCGGCGTTGTAAGATGTCCGGACGCGGGACCGCTCATGCGCTCCGGGTGGCCGGATTGATCCTGACCACGGCGTCTTCATTTTAGCGGGCGTCTAGGGTGAGAGGCGCCCGGCCGGAGTTCGAGGCGCAAATGGTTCTGCGCCACCAGCCAGACCCTTGGGTCCGCCGGAAACTCTCAGGCCCGAATTCGCTCAAGGTTGATCGTTGCGGCGGGGGTCCGCCCAGCGATGACCTGAATGAGCCATGTTGACCAACATTGGCCCATCTCGCGGCGCCCGAAAGGGCAAGCCGCCGGATCGGATTTTACTCCGACTTTTCCTCGGTCGGCTGCGCTTCGGGCTTCGGAACCGGTGTCGGCGCCGTCCGCGTTCTCTGATAGCCGAACGTCTTTGCTCCGGGCCGTTTCTTTGCCGGCTGGCTCAGGAAGTCCTTGAGGTCCAGCTGCTTTTTCGAAGGCGAATAGCCCATGTCTCTCTCCTCTAAATCCTCAAAGTGAATGGAAGCTGCCGCAGGGCAAGCCCTGCAGCAACTCCTCCAGGTAAGACTGATGCGGAATGGTCGAGGCCCACAGGATGGACCAGTCCACTCGACGCGCTCACCCGGAAATCCGATCTGCCTGGCCCGAAGCTTGCGGGCCGGTCAAACCGTCGTCTGCAATCGTGGCACGGCATCCCACGGGCAATCCACCCGTTCGGCGCCGGCCACGTCTTGGCGATCACGTCTTGTCGCGCGCTTCGCGTGCAGCTTTGAGACGCTCCAGTTTCTCGGCGCGCTCGTCGGCTTCTTCTTGCAAGACGCGCTTGGCGCCCGCCGTGATCTTGTCGAGCTGGGTTTCCGGCCCGGTCCGCTTCTCACCAGACGTCCCTTTGGGCTGCGGCGGCTTCCCGCCGTTCCCGGTCTGCGCCGGAATGCCCTTCAGCAGATCGTCCAGCGAGCGCTTCAAGCCAGGGCCAGATTGCTGGCGGACTCGCGGCCGTCGCGACCGGTCTCGACATCGAAGGTCACTGCCTGACCGTCGTCGATGCGCGGAATCCCGGCACGTTCAAGCGCCGTGATGTGCAGGAAGATATCCTTGTCGCCGCTTTCCGGCGCGATAAAGCCGAAGCCTTTGGTGCTGTTGAACCATTTTACGGTGCCATTGGCCATGTCCGTAGTCTCCTGAATATGCTGCCCACGACATGCGGCAGCCCGGCAAATGTCGATCCAAGACGATCAACCGAAACCGGGTTAGCGGAAGCAGCATTTCGAAGAGAAAAGCGTAAGCTCAATACATGTGGAGACTGCCGCGCAGGTTTACAAGGACAATCGGAAGTTGGTGAAAATTAAAGTCTGCCCGGGCGAGGCCGATGCACCCGGCACGGGGCCCATCTCTTGGGCAGCTTCCGATCTGCGGTTCAGGGACCATCCACGCTTACGCTCACCCCCACCTCCAGAGAGAGAAGATCGCACCCCGTCCCGTAGTACCCGCCACTCACCGGCGTCACCTGGGCGATGTTGCGCGCGACCGCCACCGGGATGAGGTTCGCCGACCCGACGGAGCGATTGGTCGGGTCGAAAGCGATCCAACCCGCCCCGGGAACGAAGACCTCGACCCAGGCATGGGTCGATCCCGCGCCGAATGAGCCAAGGTTTTCCCCTGCGGGGTCGTGCAGATAACCGGAGACGAGCCGCGCGCCAAAGCCAAGCGTGCGCACAGCCTCGGCAAAGAGGACCGCGAGATCCCGGCACGAGCCCCAGCCTCTGTCCAGGGTCTCGAGCGGCCCCTGGGTCCCTTCCGACGAGCGGCTTTGATAGGAAACCCAGGCGTTCACCCCGTTCGCCACGTCCTTGAGCAGCGACAGGGTGTCGGTCGGCCCTTCCATCACAAAGCTATCCACCCAGCGTGCCAGCCTGCCGGCGTCGTCCGCATACTGGGGCTGGGCAAGCGGCCCGAGATCGGTCCAATGATCGCCCTCGTAACGAAAGGGATAGGACGCCGCAGAGGCGGCAATCGCAAAGACCGGCCAAGTCGGAGCGCTCAACTCCACCGTCATCCGCGATTGGATGCACAAAAGCTCGGAGGAGGTGTCGAAGGTGGCCGATGCGACCGCGTTGCCAGCGACGTCCTGAGCCCAGTCGATCCGAGCGGAGGGTGAGATCTGCAGATCGAATGCGACCAGGCGCAGGTCTCTCGTCTCTCGGGGGCGGAGCATCAGGCGATGGGGGCCAATGGCCACGGCCTTTCCGTAGCGATACGTTGTGATGTGCGAGATGCTCAGCGTTGTCATGAGAGCTCCTATGGCCCCACGCCGGAGGCGCGATGCCGGGCACGGCCCGAGTCGGCCGGCAGGGACGATCGCCAGGTGGCCGACCGTTTGCAGTGACCACAGATTCTCTCGCCGAAACCCGTGCTCAAGAAACGCGCGCCGCAGCGCAAACACTTGCGCTCCGCCTCCACGTCACCGCGGGCCTTGGTCAGAGCCGGCCGCCTCTCTTCGTCTTCGGTCATAGTGTCGGTCCTTCGCCTTCCTTGAGCAGGTCGAGATCCTTGAGCGCCTCTTCGATGATCGTCTGGATCATGGCCTCTCTGATCTCAGGCTCATTCTGGTGTTGCCGCAGCAGGATACGCACTTGCTCCATCGCCTCGATCCACCGGCGCAGTGAATCTGCCAGCAACATCACGTCGATTTCGACGCCGCTGTGATCGAGATGGGCCAGAAGTCCGGAATTCGCCGCCATACGGCGAATGCGGCTTTCGAGCCGACCACTGGGCGTCCTGTGGCGGTCGAGATCGATGGGAAGGTTTGTCATGGTCCGGCTCCCCGAAGTGCCAGCTCCACCGCCCGCCCCCAGAACCGGCGCGTATCGAGATGCATCATTCACCGATGCCCGGCCGAGAAGACCCCGAAAAGGGGAACACGTCGGGCTTGCTGCCCGCGCCTCTGGCAGGAGGGTGGGCACCTTGGGCACGATGCAAGGGACTGCCGCTTGTGGGTGATCTTGTGGCATAATAGTGGCGCAGCTCTCGCTCGCTGACGCCGTCCGCCAGCATAACCATCCGAATGAGCGGATCCGCCAGCATCTTCTCGAGGAAAGTGTCTCTCAGCTCCGTTTCCCCCATCCTGTCGGTCGCCATGGCCTGCTCCAGCTCGCCAAGCGGGACGGTCAGGGTGCGTGCGAGGCCCGGGTGAGCGATCTGGGGGTGCAGATGGACGAGAACCGACGCGGCAAGGCTTTCGTCGGCTCTCACGGTACCTATGCTCAGCAATTCGCTCTCGATGAGGTACTCGCCAGCTGGCAGTGTTTCATCAAAGCTCTCGAGCTCAAAGGGTTTGTGAAAGACGACGATGGTGGGGATCGGAGTGGTCATGTCTGGTCTCCCGGCAAAACTCTTGGTCGTAAGGCTGTGGGCGGAATAGCGAAGCGTCTCCGCTGATCTGGCGCAGCCACCAGTGGATCCTTGCGTGTCAGGCCAAAGAGAGCGTCAGGCACCTCCATGAAGCTGGAAAAGGCGTCACTCCACAGTTTCTGGATTGCCGGCCAGCTCTGCCTCCTCGGTCCAGACCTGGAAGCCGGTGAGCGTGTTCGGCCCAAACGTCTGTGTCAGCGGAACGTCCGCCGCGTCTCGACCCCGGGCAATAAGAATTCGCGCGGTCCGACGCGTGTTGTTTCGCGGATCGAAGACCCACCAGCGCCCGTCGAGGAACACTTCCATCCAGGCCGCGAAATCGCCCGGGGGGTGCGGCTCCGGCTCACCAATGTCGCTCAGGTAGCCCGTGCAGTATCGGGCGGGGATGTTCATGCACCGGCAGAAGGTGATCGCGAGATGCGCAAAGTCGCGGCACACGCCATGCCGGGCGGACAGGGCCTGTGACGCCGTGCGCGTCGCATCGGCCTTCATGTAATCGAATCTGATCGTCTGGTGGACGTGGTCACAGATGGCTTGGACTCGCGCCCAGCCCGGGGGGGTGCCTTCGAAAAGCTGCCACGCCTGCTCGGATAGGATGTCGGTATCGCAGTAGCGGCTTCCCAGCAGGAACACGAGCGTCTCGAACGGCAGGTCTTCGACATTGTGCTGGCGTGCCCCCGGAAACGTCGGATCGGGCTGCCCGGTATCGCGAAAGATGCCGCTGCTGGACAAGGTGAACTCCCCGGCCGGGGCAAGCATCCGGGTACACCAGTTGCCGAAGCCGTCGCGATAGCTTTCGAGCGAGACGCTGGGGGAGGTGACAAGATAGTCCGCCTGCTCAAGATCGCCGAAGCGTGAGTAGTGGACGTTCAGCATCGCGATCAATGGTGTCGGCTGCACGAAGGTATATTGCAGGCGGCAGCCTATTTTAACTCGCATTTGGATCTCCTTGGCGCCGCATGGGCGCTGATGGTTAGCGGCGAAACTGGCCAGCGCAGGAACGTTGAGAAAGCGCGCCTCGGGACTGCGGGGGCGGGATGCGGATCAGAGGGCAAGCGCGCTCAGACAAGCCTTGGCGATGTCCGCATCCGGCTTCTCGGCGCCGGGGACCGTCGCCCAACCCGCCGACATTGTCGCCCAACCCGCCGACATTACGGCGTCTTTTTGTTTGTAGGTGCTGGCCGCGCGGATCGTTTCCATCTTCGCGCTGCGCTCGGGGTCACTCTGCGCCAAGTCAAGACAAACCGGGACCATTGCCGCAATGACGCTGTCATGGCTTGCGGTCTGCGCGCGTGTCGCGGCGCCTCCTGCGGTTTGCCAGCCGCCCCAAGAGAACCCAAGGACGGCAAGGGCGACAGCCCCGATGGCGGCGCCATAAACGCCCGGTTTGAGCCAAGAGACGGTTTTCATTTTATTGTCCTCCAAGGAAGTGACCATGCACGTCCCGCCATTCTTGGAGAGGATGCCACGCTGGTCATACGGCAGTGGGATCGCGCACGCGCTTACACATGTTAGCGGCCGCCCGCACGCCAACGCGACCGCGCGCCGGATCATGCCCCCGGCAGCAACGGTCCCTCTTGGTCCAGATAGGTCGGATCAAAATCCGCGAGCGTCACGAGCCCGTTGTAATCCTGGAACGACACGTGGCCGTCCCGGAACGTGACCAGCCCCCTTTCCCGCAACTGCCGCAGCACGCGGTTCACATGGATGGCGCTCAGACCCAGCGCGTCCGCCAGGTGGTACTGTGTCAAAGGGCAGTCATAGCCGCCTCGGCCGCCCAGCCCGACCAGCGACAAACGGGATGCGAGTTCCAGAAGAAAATGCGCCATGCGCGCCGCAGCATCGCGTCGACCGATGCCGACGAGATGCTCGACCACCATGGCCTCGTCCCGAGAGGCGGCCCAGAAGATCGCGGTTGCAAGACGCGGCATCTGAGTCAGGACGTTCAGAAGATCCTCGGACAGCACCTCGATCGCCTCGATGTCGGTGATCGGCTCGAAGCTGTGGTCGGAGGTGCGCAGAAGGACGCTGCGCAGTCCAAGAAAATCTCCGGGGATCTGGACATCGACGATCTGCCGCGTGCCGTCTGCTTGGATCTTGTACGAGCAGGCCCATCCGGAGGCGAGAACGTAGGCCGCTTGCCGCGATTGCCCCTGATAGACAAGGTCTCGCCCGGCTGAGAAGGATCTGCGGCGCTCGTGAAGGCGCTCGAGCACCGCCATCTCGCTGTCGTTGAAAACAGCGAAGGCCGAGAGTTTGCGGGCGAGAGGGCTGTCTGTTGCGGAAGTCATTGGGCCCTCATGGAATTCGGAATTTCGCGGCTCCCAAAAAATCTAAATGACTGCTTCAGGTTAGCGCACCATAGCAGGGTTCCGGCCAAAGTGCAGACGACAAACGGAGAGCCGTTTCTTCCCGCTTCACGAAGGAGAGAAGATCAAGATGCGCAACGATGTCGAATACCTCGGTGTTGCCGCGGTCTCCATTTGCGAGGCGCTCCTGCTTGCCCTGAGCGAAAACGAGGTCCTTCCCGACGGCGAGATTATCGGACTCTTGAAGGATGCCGCCGCAACACATGAAAACGCGGCAAGGGCATCCCACCAGCCAGCAACCATCGAGATGCACCGCGAGGTCGCGGCCATCATCAACGGCATCATCGCTGGCCGCGCGGCGGCGACACAAGAGCGCTGATTTTCTGAACCAGAAAGTTTGAGGGAACCAGAAAGCCTGGCGATGCCGCGTAGCTCCATCGGTCTGGCGGGCCGAGCTACGGCTCCTGCTGCTGTGCCGCAGCTGGGCTGCGAGCCCTATCTCGACGTTCAAGAAGGCGGCATCGGAGGGATTTTCGCATGCGCAGCATCAGACAAACCCATCACGCGATGCGCAGACCCCACTTTGACTTTCCGCGGGGCCGACGTCGCAAGCCACAGCATCAATAGCGAAATCGAGATGGCGTTTTCAGCGCACCGCCCGGGCCATTCTGCTCCAGTCCTGTGCCATGTCGACAATCAGCCAACCGCGCCCTTCGCCTTCGTCCAGCCCGCGGTCCAGTTTCCCGACGTGGCGGTCGCGGGTCATAGGCGAACTCCCGGTCCGCGCCGGTGTGATGCACCAGCATGCTGAAGGACGGCCCCGCGTTCATCCCGCAGGGCCGACATTTTCTTGTTATCGCCCGCCAGCGCTCACTGCGTGCCGACCGGTTGCGCGAGTTTCTCCATCACCTTGTCGAGGCTGAAGGATGCCGCTTCCTGACGTGGCGGGTATTCCTTGAAGCTCTCGAGGAAGTTGGCCACGTAGGTCTGCGCTGGCACGAACATGTAGGCACGGTCGAGCATCCAGTCGTAGAAGGTATTCGACGTCCGGTAGCCCCGCTCATAGGGATCGCGGCGCAGGTTGAAAACGAGCGGCGTGCGCAGCGGCGTCAGCGGCTCGATCCAGGCGCGGAACGTGGCCCAGGCCTTTTGCTCGAGGAAAGTGATCTGCCAGTCGGCATAGCGCAGCGCCATCAGGTCGACATCATCGGAGAAATAGAAGATCTCCTTGCGCGGGCTCTCTTCGGTTTCGCCGGTCAGCAGCGGCAGGATGTTGTAGCCGTCGAGATGGACCTTGTAGTCACGACCACCGCCCACTTCGGCGACAGTGATGCCTTCCAGCAGGTCGTCCTTGATCGTCTCGTTCCCGGCAGCGGCAAGGAAGGTCGGCGGCCAGTCCATGCGATGGACGATCTCGTTGACCACTTCGTCCTCAGGGATATGCCCCGGCCAGCGCACCATCGCAGGCACGCGCCACGCGCCTTCCCAGTTGGTGTTCTTTTCGCCCCAGAACGGCGTCATCCCGGCATCGGGCCAGGTGTTCATATGCGGGCCGTTGTCGGTGGAATAGAAGACGATGGTGTTGTCCGCGATCCCGAGCTCGTCCAGCTTGTCGAGGAAAACGCCGATATCGGCGTCATGCTCGATCATGCCTGCGGTGTATTCGTCGACCTGTTTGCCGACGATCTCGTTGGCTCTTGCGCGGTTCTCTTCGCTGACATGCGTGCGGAAGTGCATACGGGTGCCACTCCACCAGACGAACCAAGGCGTGCCCTGCTCGTTGGCGCGTTCGATGAAATCGATCGCCGCAGCGGTGGTCTCGTCATCCACGGTTTCCATGCGCCTCTTCGTCAACGGTCCAGTGTCCTCGATTTCGCCGTCAGCGTAGGAATGTATGACGCCACGTGGACCGAAGGCTTCCCGGAAGGTTTGGCCGTCAGCGGTCATCATATCAGCCGGATAGTCCTCGTTCTCGGACTCTTCCTCGGCGTTGAGGTGATAAAGGTTGCCAAAGAACTCATCGAATCCGTGGTTGGTCGGCAGGTGCTCGTCGCGGTCGCCGAGGTGGTTCTTGCCGAACTGGCCGGTCGCGTAGCCCTCGGCCTTGAGCAGGCCCGCGATGGTCGGATCTTCGACCTGCATGCCTTCCTGCGCGCCGGGCAGGCCGATCTTTGACAAACCTGTGCGGAACACCGACTGGCCCATGATAAAGGAGGAACGGCCGGCTGTGCAGGATTGCTCACCGTAGTAGTCGGTGAACATCATGCCCTCCTTCGCGATCCGGTCGATGTTGGGCGTCTCGTAGCCCATCAGCCCCTCGTGTAGGCCGAGATATTGGATTGGCCCACATCATCGCCCCAGATCACCAGAATGTTCGGCTTCGCGGCGGTTGCCGTGTCCTGTGCCGCGAGTGGGCCGCCCGATACCGCGACTGCGGCCACGGCCATCAGAAATAGATGCGCTTTGTGTCTTGGTGACATGACTGTCTCCCTGTCAGCGTAATTCGCTCGGTACAGCGCAGGTCCAAGGGCAAAGGTCGATTCCGCGGCATTGGCCTTCACCGCAGGGGAAGCTTGGGTGCCGTTGCGTCGTCCGTATAGTTGGACTAAGTACCTACACCGCGCTCGCAGGGGCGGAGTCAGCTGTCGAGCAGCGCCGCAAGATCGCTCCGCGGGATCGGCTTGGTGATGTAGCAGGCCGCCCCTGCTTCCAAGCACGCCTCCCGCGCGCCCGCGACATCTCGGCCCGTCATCACGGCGATACGCAGGTCAGGCGCCTCCGCCGCGAGCGCCGAAATGAGCTCGGCACCGCCGATCCCGGGCAGATGCAGATCGAGCAGAAGGACGGCGGATGATCTGGGCAACGCGCTGGCGAGCAGCGCCTCTCCGCTCTCGAAGGCGTAGACGGAAAACGCGAGGGATCGGACCGCACGTGACAGCGCGCGGCTGACGGCCGCGTCATCTTCAACGATCAGGACAATTCTGGGTTTCGGCTCCATGCGGGAAATCTAGACAGCCCCGCCTCGCAGGCATAGTTGGCCTCTGTACCTACATCACGGCCCGTCGATCCGCTTCGTGATACTGGCGCGCACGAGGTCGGCTATGCTGCGCAGGCCCATTTTCTTCATGACCCGTGCCCGGTGGACCTTCACCGTCTTCTCGGCAAGGCCGAGGTCATGTGCGATTTGCTTGTTGAAATTGCCTTCCACCACGGCCGCAAGCACCTCGGCCTCGCGGGGCGTCAGGTTCCGAAGGCGCTCCTCGTATCGTGCAGCATCGCGCGTGATGGCCAGCGACTCTTCCACCCGCGCCTCGGCGGCCGCGAGCGTCGCCAAGAGCTTTTGCGAGTGAACCGGCTTGGTGAGAAAGTCGAAAGCCCCCTCCTTCATCGCCTTGACCCCCATGCCGATGTCGCCGCGGCCCGTAAGGAACACGACCGGGCAGTTCGGCGCGATCGCCGCGATCTTTTGCTGCAGGTCAAAGCCGTTCAGCTTCGGAAGGTACATGTCGAGGATTGCGCACCCTGGCAGAGCCGGATCGAAGTTGCCCAGGAAGGTCTCGGCATCTGAATTCAGGCGGGCATCGAACCCCGCGCGCGACACCAGCCGTTTCAGGGCGCGACGTACGCGGTCGTCGTCGTCCACGATGTGAACGTGGAACACTCCTGACAATTCCCCACTCATGGCGCTGGAAGGGCAAGCTCGACACGTGCCCCCTCGCTGGTGCTGCTGGCAACGCGCAGCGTGCCGCCATGCCTCTCCGCGATGCTCTGGCTGATCGAAAGACCGAGCCCCATGCCCTGTGCCTTGGAGGTCGCGAAGGGCTTGAAGGGACTGTCGCGCAACCCCTCCGGCAACCCGGGGCCGGTGTCGGACACCGACAGCACACGCCGGTCGCCATCGCCAAGTCCGGTGGCGATCGTCAGCCTGCGCGTGTCTTCATCCGCCATCGCATCCGCTGCGTTGATCACGAGATTGAGCAGCACCTGCTGCAATTGCCGGACATCCGCGTTCACGGTGAGCGGGTCGCGGGAGAGCCGCAGCTGCACGGCCACCCCGCGCGCCAGCATCTCGCTCGAGACGAGGCGCATGGTCGATCGTACCATCTCGTTCAGGTCGGCCATCTCGGCCCCCCGCCGCCATTGCACATGAGCCGCCGCAGGTTGGTGATGATGTCCGCCGCGCGCCTGTCGTCCTCGGCAATGTCGCGCAGCACCTCGCCGACTTCGACGATGTCGGGCGGATCCTGCGCAAGCATCGCTGACCCCGCCTCGGCATTCGCGAGGATCGACGTCAGCCGCTGGTTCAACTCGTGGGCAATGGCGCCCGACAGTTCCCCGAGCTGCGCTATGCGCGACAGTCTCGCCATCTCCATCCGCCGTCGGCCAAGTTCCTCGGCGGCCCGTCGACGGCGGCGATTCATGACGACCAACGCGGCAATCGTGCTCGACTGAAGGGCGATGATGACAATGGCCGCGGCGATCTGTACCCGGTACCGCTCCCAGGGACCAGGGGCGTAAAAGAGCAACTGGCTGTCCGCCGGGCGCCTTTCGGCATCGAGGCCGTAGCGCTTGAGCTGTCGCCAATCGAGCACGGACGTCACCGGCACGGTCACGCTTGGCTCCACCTTGGACTAATGATTGAGAACCTTCAAAGCCTGCTGAGCCATCACGGCGCCCGTAGCCTCGAAGGAGGAAAAGCTGCCGCCGACGACGCCTCGGCCGATGTTGGAACTGTAGACGCCATAGCTCGGGGCGCCCGAGACCTCGGCAATCGTCGCGACGACATCGGCCGGCACGAAGCGGCGCCCGTCGGCATCCTCGAAGATCGTAAGAATGATCAGGATATCCGATGCGTCGAGCCCCGCCGCCCGGTCCCGGAACTCCTGCAGGGAAAGACCGGAGACGAATAGGACCTCCATGTCGCGGACATCCGACATCATGTCTTCCGCAATAGACTTCCACCGCTCATCGAAGACTGCCGATCCGGTGAAGATAAAGGCCCGTTTCGCTTCCGGCTGCAGGTGCCGCGCCAGGTCAAAAGTGCCGCGCATGTCGAAGGACGAAAGCACTCCATAGAACCCGGCGACACCGGAATACTGCGATTGGGGCGCGGCCTGAACGCCGCCATAGATCACCGGCGCCTCCGAGCCGGTCCTCGTTTGGAATTCGATTGCCACGGGCAGCGCTTCTGGTCCGACCGTCACGATGGCGTCGAGGGTTTGATCGGTGTATTTCGTGACGAGGGCGTCGACGAAACGGTGTTCTGCGGCAGCGCCGGGAAATCTCTGCGCATCGCGATACTCGCCATATATCTCGTATCTCGCCCACAGGCTGACAATTTACCTGCCCCAGGACCCGCCGGCGCTCAATCTCCTGCTTCGCGTCGGCTGAAATGACTCGGCGGCAATGAAGCTGGCAATCGCGCCGACGATGCCGCGCTGCGACGGGCAATTGACGGTGAGCCAGGATATGCGAACGGCTGCGGCCACCCGCGGCAGGCTGCCGCGCGCATCGGAGGTCGCAGGGCCCTCCCCTTCCCGAGGGAAGGGAGGCGGTTCCGGGTCAGAGGCCGGCCATCACCGTGTCGACCGCGCGGGAGAGGCGAACAATCATTTCGTCAAGCTCGGCCTCGGTGGCGATGAAGGGCGGCGCCAGAAGCACGTGGTCGCCATGCCGGCCGTCGCGGGTACCGGGCATCGGGTAGCAGATCAGCCCTTCGGCAAAGGCAGCCTTCTTCAGCTTTCCGGCAATGCCCAGCTTGGGATCGAAAGGTTCTTTCGTGCTGCGGTCGGCCACGAATTCCAGCCCGCGGAACAGGCCACGTCCACGGATATCGCCGACATGGGCATGCTGCCCGAACCGTGCCTCCAGGGCGGACTGCAGGTAGGCGCCGCGCGCCTGCACCTGCGCCGGAAGATCGTTCTCGAGCATCTCCTGCACCACCGCGAGGCCTGCTGCCGCGGCGACCGGGTGGCCGAGGTAGGTATGCCCATGCTGGAAAAACCCGGTGCCATTGGCGATCGTCTCGTAGATCTGCTTCGAGCAGAGCATCGCGCCGATCGGCTGGTAGCCTGCGCCGAGACCCTTGGCGATGCAGAGGATATCGGGAGCAATGCCCTCCGCATCGCAGGCAAAGAGATGCCCGGTCCGCCCCATGCCGCACATGACTTCGTCGAGGATCAAGAGCACACCATAGGTGTCGCAGATCTCGCGCACGCGGCGGAAGTAGCCCGGCACCGAGGGAACCGCCCCCAGCGTTGCGCCAACCACCGGCTCGGCGATGAAGGCCATCACGCTGTCGGTCCCGAGGCGCAGGATCTCGGCCTCGAGCTCATCGGCAACACGCAGCCCATAGGCCTCGAGGCTCTCGCCCTCGGGACGTTCGGCATAGTCGTAGCAGGGCGCGATATGGCTCATCTCGACCAGCAGCGGGGCGAACTGCTGCCGCCGCCAGGCGTTGCCGCCCGCCGAAAGCGCGCCGATGGTGTTGCCGTGGTAACTCTGACGGCGGGCAATCAGATGCCGACGCTGCGGCTCGCCGCGCTCGACATGGTATTGCCGGGCGAGCTTGATCGCGCTTTCCACCGCCTCGGAACCACCCGAGACGAAATAGACCCGATCAAGGTCGCCCGGCGCATTGGCGATCAGCAGATCGGCCAGCGCTTCGGCGGGTTCGGACGTCAGGAAGCCAGTGTGCGCGAAAGCGAGTTTCTCGACCTGCGCCTTGATCGCGTCCCGCACGCGCTGGTTGGAATGGCCGAGACAGGAGACCGCCGCGCCGCCCGAGCCATCGAAATAGCGTTTGCCCTCGGCGTCGATCAGGTAGCAGCCCTCGCCGCCCACCGCGGTGGGCAGGTCGGAATGGCAGTGGCGGGGAAATACATGGCTCATGAAAGCTGCCTTTCGAGCAGGGAGCGGAGCGCGGCGACCGAGGCCGCATTGTCGGGATGTGGGCGATTGCAGTGGTCGGTGAGGCTGTTCTCGAAGCCGACGCGCAAGGCACCGCCCTGCTTTGCCGCCTCGAGAAGACAGGCGTGCTCCTGCGGGCCAAATGCGCAGACCATCCAGTTCCGGGCTTCTGGCATCGCATCGCGGAACGGATGAAGGTTCCCAGGGAATGACACCTGTCCGGCGGCATAGCGGCCCAGCACAAAGAGCACCGCCCTCTGATCTTGCCTGACGATGCCCCGCGCCCGCCAATCCTGGAGCAGCGCAATGTCCTCGGTATCGTAGAGGATGTGCTGCACCTCGGTGCCCTGTTCATCGCAGATGCCATAGACACGCGGCGCGAGCTCCGGCTCGCGCGCGATCTCGCGCACCGAGATGGAGGCCCAGCCGGGCCTGACCTGGGACAGGCACTGAAGCTGCGCGGGCACATCGAAAACCCCCGCCGCCTCGGTTGTGATCTGCACGCGCAGGTCAGGCACACGGTCCGAGATTGCCGCCAAGGTTTCGGCATACCGGCCAGCGTCGAGCGAATGCAGGCCGTCGTCGTCGCGCACATGCAGGTGCAGCGCATCTGCGCCCGCGGCGCGGCAGGACGCCGCCGTTGCGACAATCTGCTCGGTGGTGACCGGCAGGGCAGGATGATCCGCCCTGCCCCGCCGCGCGCCATTGGGTGCGACCATGATGTAGGGGCGTGTCATGCCTCAGACCTTCATCCGGTTGCCTTCGGGATCGAAGAGCGGGCCTTCAACCGCGGTGGCATCGTAGAGGGTCCGCGCGATGTCGACCTGGACCCGCGTTCCATCAGCCACTGCATGATACGCGTGCCCCAATGCGACCGGTTTGCCGATCCGGAAGCCAAAAGTGCAGGACGACGTGTGCCCGGCAATCTTGCCCAAGGGCGCGGCGTGGGAGGGAAAAGGGTCGGCCATGGTTTCTTTCCGCAGGAGGAACGGCCCGGGAGCCGTTTGCGTCTGGTTTGCGTCACCCCAACACTTGCCAACAAAACGAAAACGGTCAATGGCTATAGAAAATAACGTTTGTACCACTCAAGCCTGAGATTTACAGCCATGGACCCGACGCTCAAAAACCGGACGATCGCCGCACTGCGAGCGCAGATCCCGGTCCTGCCGCGTGGCCTCCGAACGGGCGCGAAATATGTCATCGATCATCCCTCGGACTTCGGCCTCGACTCGATCCGCGAGACCGCGAAGAAGGCCGGTGTCAGCACCTACACGCTCGTACGCCTTGCAGAGCGGCTTGGGTTCGGCGGCTATGATGAGATGCGGGAACCGTTCCGCCAGGCCTTGGTGTCCGCCGCGGTTGTGGCCGAACGCCCCGCCTGGGTTGACGGTTTACGGGACGGGGGCGCACTGGGAGCCGTCCAGGCCGAGGCCGCGATGAACGAGATGGCCATCGTGCAGCGCAGCCTCGAGCGGCAGAAGCTTGACCAGATGTCGCGCGTCGTCGACATGCTCATGGAGGCGCCGAGCGTCTATCTCACGGCGGTGCGCGCCAGCTACTCGCTGGCGTATTTTCTTCACTACGTCGGCCGGATGGCCCTGCCCTCGCTACAGCTCATCCCGCGCCACATGAACAGCGCCATCGACGAATTGCACACTGCCGAGGCCGGTGATGTGATGATCGCCATCACCTTCACCCCGTATTCGCGCGAGACCATCGAAGCTTGTGCCTTTGCGCAGAGCAAGGGCATGAAACTCATCATGATTTCCGACAGCGAGATCGTCTCACCGGAATTCAGCGCTGACGAGACCCTGCTCGTCTCGGTCCTGTCGACCTATCATTTCGGCTGCTACGCGGGTGCCATGGCGCTGATCGAAACGCTGATCGCGATGCTGGTGGCCCGCGGAGGAGACGAGGCCCAAGCCCGGATCTCCTCTTACGAAGAGTTGCGCAACAAGAGCCAAGTGTATTGGTCCGCAACGAAAAACCGCTAGTTTCGCAGTGTTCCAATCAGAGTATGCGTGCTGAATCCGTTATTTCTTATGCTTGCACCAAAAATGGGCGCCAGACCTGAGAAGGCCGGGCGCAGCCCCTGTATCGCGGCATCGAGCGCGCGCGAGCGAACCGGATCTAAGTCCTTAGCGACGTGGTGCAAGGCCGGAGCGCGCCGCGAAGGATCTGAACGCACGGGACATATTCGCGCCTGTGTTGGATCGGGTCGCGGCGGTTGCGGCGCGACTATGTCGCGGGTTGCCGTAGGCGTTTCCAGATTTTGTTATATCAAGTGAAATATTTATTTCAAAGCTGGCATCCGATTTCTTGCATATTGATCGGCGTTGTTGCAGAACGGCGTCCTGAGGCGTGGGGGGCCCTTTCCCCGTCAGGTTCAGGTCACGCGGACGATCTCGGCTGTGCCGAGGGCGTTGAAGCGGTTCATGAGGGCGACGCGGATGTGGATTTCGGCAGTCTGGCGGTCGGGGTCTCTGGCGGCGATGCGCTCGCCGAAGGCCTTCAGGCATCGCATCCTGGCCTCGGCGCGGCTGCGGATATGGTATCCGGTCCACCGCTTCCAGAACGCCCTGCTATAGTGACGTGTGGCGCGCAGGGTTTCGTTGCGCGCCCGGGAAGCTGGGCAGTCGCCTTTCCATGGCCGACCGTTCTTGCGGATCGGGATGATCGCAGTGCCACCGTGTGCGATGATGGCGCTATGGCAGCGGCGGGTGTCGTAGGCGCCGTCTGCGGTCACGGTGCCGATGTCTTCGTCGTCCGGGATCTGGTCCAGCAGGTCTGGCAGGACGGGGCTGTCGCCTTCCCGGCTGGGGGTAAACTCGACCGCGCGGATGTCGGAAGTGGCGGTGTCCATGGCCAGATGGACCTTGCGCCATTGGCGACGGCCTTGCAAACCGTGCTTCCGGGCCTGCCATTCGCCATCGCCGAGGAACTTGATGCCGGTGCTGTCCACCAGCAGGTTCAGCGGCCCGCCGGCACGGCGATAGGGGATCTGCACCTTAAGAGTCTTCTGCCGGCGGCACAGCGTGGAGAAGTCTGGAACGGGCCAGTCCAGCCCGGCGAGGCGCAGGAGGCTTGCGACCATCCCGGCAGTCTGCCTGAGCGGCAGCTTCAATAGCACCTTGATCGACAGGCAGAACTGGATCGCCGCATCCGAGAAGACTGGCGGGCGTCCGGGGCGGCCCTCATGCGGCGCGTGCCAAGCCATCTCCTTGTCCAGCCAGATCAGCAGAGACCCGCGCTTCGTCAGCGCAGCGTTGTAGGCGGACCAGTTCGTCGTGCGGTAGCGGGCGGGCTTGGGCTCGGGCTTGCTCATGACGCCCGTCTAACCGCTTGGATTCGTGATGTGAATCTTTCACGATGAGATTTCTGCAACAACGCCATATTGATCCCTGGAATCCCGCATCTTCGTATCGGGAAGCAGGCGTGCTCCTCCAGCGAGATCACCAGCATTATACGGCGCTTTTCGGCGTCGGGTGCCTGCAGGGAAAACTCCGCACGCACTTCCATCTTGATGTATTACGCGGAATATCTATACCTGAGCCCACGGATCGGATCGTCAGTAAATCGCCCCTCACCTCCCGGCTGAGTCACCATGTCCCTTCTTTCGGTATTGAAGCTCACCACACAGGTCCGCACGCCGCAGGGCTGGCGCACCGAGCTGGCGGGCGCCCCCGCCGGAATCGAGAGTGACGCCGCCATCGCCGCGCTCGACCTCGACGACTACGCATTTGCAAAGACCAGAGCCGGACATGCCTGACATGGACCTTCTCCTTCGCAGCACGATCGTCACGCCCGCGGCAACGCTGGAAAACGGCTGGATCGCGGTCTCCGGCGGGCGCATCGCCGCGGTCGGACAGGGCCCGGACGCTCCCGCCGCCGCACGGACCATCGACCACGGCAACGCGCTGATCCTGCCCGGGGTGGTCGACGGCCAGACCCATGCCACCAGCGCCAAGGGCATGGCCGGCATCGCCGAGACCACCCGCGGCGCGCTGGCCGGCGGGGTGACCACGCTTGTGGACATGCCCTACGACAACCCGCTGCCGCTCGACCGCCCCGAACGGCTGGCCGAGACCCGCGCCGCCGGGCGCGACGGGCTGAAATGGTCCCCCTTCCACGGCGACAGCTTCAGCCTGCGCGTCGTCGCCACCTACCTGCGCGGCGCCCCGGTCTGGGACGGCGCGGAAATCCTCAACACCTCCGGCAGCGGCCGCTACGTGGCGCGTGGCGCCACCGGCTGGTTCGCCGATCAAGGACACGACCAATGACCCTGCTCACCTCTGACGCCAAGGGCGTCTACGTCATCTCCGTCACCCCCTTCACCGATCAGGGCGAGATCGATTGGGACAGCCTCGACCGGGTGACCGATTTCTACTTCGACAAGGGCGCCGACGGGCTCACCATCCTTGGCATGATGGGCGAGGCGCCGAAGCTCACCCAGGCCGAGAGCCGCGCCGTGGCCGAGCGGGTGATCAAGCGCGCCGCCGGCAAGCCGGTGGTGGTCGGCGTCTCGGCCCCCGGGCTCGCCGCCATCGGCGAGCTGGGCAAGGCGGTCATGGACATGGGCGCCGCCGGCTGCATGGTGACCACCCCCGGAAGCCTGAAGACCGACCAGCAGATCCACGGCTATTTCGGCCAGGTCGCCCGCACGCTCGGGGACGATGTGCCGCTCGTGCTGCAGGACTTCCCGCTGGCGACCGGCGTGCAGATCTCCGACGAGGTGCTGGGCCGGATCATCGACGACGTCCCGCAGGTGGTCATGCTCAAGCACGAGGACTGGCCGGGCCTTGCCAAGATCAGCAAGCTGCGCCGCGCCGAGGCCGAGGGCCGGCGCCGGATCTCGATCCTCTGCGGCAACGGCGGGGTCTTCCTGCCCGAGGAAATGGCGCGCGGTGCCGATGGCGCGATGACCGGTTTCGGATTTCCCGAGATGCTGGCAGAGGTTGTACAACGCGCCGCGGCGGGAGATATGGACCGGGCGCAGGACGTCTTCGACGCCTACCTGCCGCTGGTGCGCTACGAACAGCAGCCGGGCGCCGGGCTGGCGGTGCGCAAATACGTGCTGGCAAAACGCGGGGCCATCGGCTCGGCGGCGCTGCGCGCCCCGGGCGCGGGGCTTGCCCCCGAGGCCATCGCCGAGGTCGAGCGTCTGCTGGCCCGGCAAGAAAAACGACTGAAGGAGCTGAACTGATGGATCTGGGACTGAAGGGCAAGACGGCGCTGGTGCTCGGCGCGAGCCGCGGGCTTGGCGCGGCAAGCGCCACGCTTCTGGCCGCCGAGGGCGCGCATGTGATCGCCGCCTCGCGCAGCGGCGAGGCCCCGGCCGAGGGCATGGAAGGGCTGGCGCTCGATCTCGCCGATGCCGCCAGCGTCGAGGCGCTGATCGCCCGGCTCGCCGAGCAGCCGGTCGACATACTGGTGAACAACTGCGGCGGCCCCGCCGCCGGGCCCGCCAAGGGCCAGAGCAGCGCCGCTTGGGCTGCGGCCTTCGAGACCATGGCCGCGCCGATCTTCGCCATCACCGACGCCGCCCTGCCCGGCATGATCGCCAAGGGCTGGGGCCGCGTCGTCACCATCGGCTCCTCGGGCATCGTCCAGCCCATTCCGAACCTCGCACTGTCGAACGGCGTGCGCGGCGCGGTGGCGGGCTGGTCCAAGACCCTCGCCGAGGAGGTCGCGCCGCATGGCGTGACGGTGAACATGGTGCTGCCGGGCCGCATCGCGACCGACCGGCTGGCGCAGCTCGATGGGATCAAGGCCGACAAGTCCGGCGCCTCGCTCGAGGCGGTGCAGGAGGCCAGCCGCAAGACCATCCCCGCCGGCCGCTACGGCGCACCGGAGGAGTTTGGCGCCATGGTTACCTTCCTCTGCTCGCAGCAGGCGGGCTATGTCACCGGCTCGATGATCCGCGTCGATGGCGGGATGATCCGGGGGCTCTGATGACGAGGCTGACAGCGCCGGACCGGCGCGGCTCCGACCGTGGCGTGCTTGACTAGGGCCGGGCCCCGAACGGACAACGCCACGCGCCCGTCCGGGCGAAGCTGCGCGACAATGGCCGGCACATCGAGCCCGAGTAGCTGGCCATTGTCACCCGCCCGGCGCTGAGCAAACGCGCCGACCTCGAGGCGGATCTGGAAGGCTGGGCACGGCTCAACTACGGGTGCACGGCGGAGCTGCTGGACGAGGCGCTGCAGCGCATGGCGGGGGCCGTGCGGGACCACAGGGAGCAGGCATGACGAAACTGCACAAACCCGCCGCCGAGCGCGGCAAGGCGCCCTCGCTGACCGATCAGGCCTACGCCCGGCTGCGCGAAGAAATCATCACCTGCGCGCTGCGCCCCGGCACCGACATCGGCGAGCAGGACCTGGCGGCGCGGCTGTCGATGAGCAAGACGCCGGTGCGCGAGGCGCTGGCCCGGCTCACCCTCGAGGGGCTGGTCGAGGCCTTTCCGCGGCGCGGCTACCGGGTGACGCCGGTCACCGTGAAGGACATCACCGACATCTTCACCGTGCGCAAGGCGCTCGAAGCCGTGGCGGCCGAGCTCGCCGCGCTGCGCATGAGCGACGCGGAGCTCGACGAGCTCGAGGCGCTGTCGCATCAGACCTACGGGCAGGACAGGACCTTGCCGGTGCTCGACTTCGTTGCCGCCAACAACCGCTTCCACGCCGCCATCGCGCTCGGCTCCCGGGTGCCCCGGCTGCACGCGCTGATCACCGGCTATCTCGAGGAATGCACCCGGCTCTTCCACATGGGCGCGACGATCCGCGACGTCACCCCCGAGACCGAGGAAGACCACAGCCGCATCGTCGCCGCCCTGCGCGCCCGCGACGGCGCGGCGGCGCGCGAGGCGATCAGCCTGCACACCGAGAACACCCGCCGCGGCCTGCTGAGCGCGCTCATCGCGGACGAAAACTCGCCGCTCGAGCTCTGAGGGTCCGGCGCGCCGGAAGACGGCGAATCCGCCTCTCTGGGCCGCGCGCCCTGATCACCCCTGGCCGCGGGCGAACATCACCACCCGCGAGACCAGCCGCTGCCGTGTCTCGCCATCCTGGTTCAGGGTCAGCGTCTCGAAGGTCACCATCGCCCGCCCGGGGCGCGACCGCGACGGCTTGATTTCCGTCACCGTGCTTTGCGTGTGCAGGATGTCATCGGCCCGCGTCGGCTTTGGCCAGCTCACCTCCACCCCGGCACCGACCAGCCCGTCGGCCACGGGAACGGAGGCCACAAAGAGCTTCATCGTCAGCGCCGCCGTGTGCCAGCCGCTGGCGGCGAGCCCGCCGAAGAGGCTGCTTTCGGCGGCGGTCTCGTCGAGATGGAAGGGCTGCGGGTCGTACTGCGCGGCAAAAGCCTTGATCTGATCGGCGTCGAGCGCGTGCTCGCCGCTGACGAACCGGTCGCCCACGGCGATATCCTCGAGATGAAGGTTGCGGGGCGCGGCAACGCCGCTGGCTGGAGTCGGTGTGGTCTGCGTCATCTGCTCGGTCACGTCCTGGGTCTGTCCGCCTGCGCGCCCGGCGACTCCGGGCACCTGCGCATATGACGGATAGGCCCTGCCGAGATCCAGCCCGCAACGCGCTTCGCGCGGCGGGCGCGCAGCAGGGTCAGTGCTTGCGGACGATGCGCTTCTCGGCCCAGGGCGGCGCGATCTTCATCTCCGGGGTGATCGGGAGGTTGACGTAATATTCCATGTCGCCGTAGCGGCGGTCGTAGGTGCCCCACTCGCAGACGTATTCGACGCGATACCCAGCCATTTTCAGGAGTCCGTTGACCATTTTCATTCTCCTCTCGACCTGCCTCACCGGATATCGGTTGGTCACGGTGGCGTGAGATCACCATAGCCCGCCACGCGCGGCGCGCGGAGACCCGCGGCGGGATGGCCCAGGGTGGCGGATGGGTGCGGCGCTCACCAAACGGATAGGCCCCCTTCCCCGGCAGGCCAACTCCCGCCACCCGGAATCTTTCCGGTGGCTGGCACGCGGCGGCTGAGCGACACTGCCGCCATTCAACCCAATCCATTTTACGGGAGTTTCAGCATGGGACTTTTCAGCTTCCTCAAGGGCAAGGGCAAGAAGCTCGGCACGGAGGCGATACCGGCCAAGGCCGAGCTCGAGGCCGAACTCGACACCCTCGGGCTCGACAAGAGCGGCGTCGAGATCGAGGTCGAGCCGGAGAGCTCCAAGGTGAAGATCAAGGGCCAGCCCAAGGACCAGGAGACCCGCGAGAAAATGATCCTCGCCGTCGGCAACATCGAGGGCGTGGCCGAGGTCGAGGATGAGGCCGACGGCCCCGGCCCGGTGTTCCACGAGGTTAAGGAGGGCGAAAACCTGTGGAAGATCGCCGAGGCGACGCTGGGCGACGGCGCGCGCTACAGCGAGATCTTCGAGGCCAACAAGCCGATGCTCAGCGACCCGGACAAGATCTACCCCGGGCAGGTGCTGCGCATCCCCGCCTGATCGCCCCTCGAGGGGCCGGTCCCGTCGCGTGCCGGGAGCCGCCGTGCTGGCGCGGTTTTCAGCACGCGGCTGCCCATCCGCCGGGCAGAACCCGCACCGGCGCACCCCGCGCCCGGGGGGCGCCACAACGCCTGCTTGCCTTTTCGGCCGACCGCGGTGACAGTACCTTGGTCAGGTTGGCGGAGTGGTCATGGCACGCGAAATCGAACGAAAGTTCTTGGTCGCATCCGAAGGCTGGCGCTCTGCAGTTGTTTCGCGGGTCGACCTGCGCGACGGGATCATCGCGTTCCGCGACGGGCGCAAGGTTCGCCTGCGGTTCTACGGCGACAACCATGCCACCCTCGCCGTCAAGGGTCCGCGCACCGGCATGTCGCGCGACGAGTTCGAATATCCCATCCCGCTCGAGGACGGCCGGGCGCTGCTGACGCTGCATTGCGATGGCCCGCCGATCTGCAAGACCCGCCACCACGTCGAGCACGAGGGGCAGCCTTGGACCGTGGACGAATACCACGGCGCGCTCGAAGGCACGCTGATTGCCGAGATCGAGCTGACCTCCGAAGAGACGGATTTCGCCCGCCCCGCGTGGCTTGGGGCCGAGGTCACCTACGACCGGAACTACCGCCAGTCGGCGCTGCTGCGGCGACATCGGATGGTTCTGGCGGACAGCGCCTGAGGCGGAAACCTTTGCAGAACGCCGGCTTATATGCTTCCCTGACAGGGCGAACAGGCGAGTCGCGCTTGATTATTGTAGACTTTTTAACCTCTCCCGCGGTTCGCGGATAATTTGTGACCCCGGCCCGGCATCTCGATCGCCGTGCCGGAACAGACCAGACCCTATTTTGTCGTGTTTTTTGATCGTGAGGAATTATGAAGTACCTTTTAGTCAGTACAGCCGCGCTGGCGCTCCTGGCAGCCTGCAGCGACGGCAAGACCAGCGCCCGCAGCAGCCACTCCAGCGCAGTCACCCCGCTCACCAATTTCACCACCCCCGAAGACGGCACCTACCGCGCCAGCGGCATGGCCGTCTCCTCGGGGTACACCACCGATGCTTCGGGCAAGGTGCTTTCCTTCGGCACACCCGAGACCGAGACCGACATCACCGCGGACATGACCTACGAGGATGGCCTTCTGACCGCCGTGACGCTGACCACAAGCAAGGGCACCGTCACTCTCTCCACCGCCGAAGGCGACAGTTTCGACGTCAGCACCGTGCTCAACGGCATCCTTGCGACAAGTGCTGATGGCGATGTCATGCTGGTGGCCGCGGACCCCACGAAGGGCGGCTACAGCTACCAGACCTTCGGCGCCTGGCAGTCCGGCCTCAACGGCACCTCGCGCGTGGCGGGAGCCGGGTCGCTGGGCGTGCGCACCTCGGAAAGCCAGATGCCGACCACCGGCACCGCCAGCTATTACGGCGACAGCCTCGGACAGGTGGTCACTGGCGACAAGGTGGAAGTGACCACTTCCTACATCGCCGTCGACACCGACTTCGATATGGTCGAGATCTACAGCAGCGACACGGTCACCGCCGACCCGACCACCGGGGCGATCACCGGCGACCGCTCCGACCTCGACTTCTACACCGCCGGCAGCGTCAGCGGCACCGGCTTCGCGGCGGACATCGACACCGGCGTGCTGACCGGCTCGGTCGACGGGCAGTTCTACGGCGACAATGCGCAGGAGGTGGGCGGCACCTTCTCGGGCAGCACCGCCGACAGCACCTACTTCGGCGGCTTCGGCGCGGTCGACAGCAGCCGCTGACCATGCTCCGCCCGCCACGGGCCCTGACCACCGTGCTCGCGCTTGCCGCGATGGCGCCGGTGGTCGGGGCACCGGGGGTGCAGGCCCAGCAGGCCGCCGTCCCTGCCACCGTATCCCCGACCGCCTCCCCTGCCCCGACCCAGATCGAGGCCCGTTTCCAGCAGGCCCTGGCCGCCCTCGCCGGCGGCCAGCCCGGGGCCGCGGTGCGCCTCCTGCGCGGCTTGCTTGCCGTCGATCCCGGCCTGCTCCGCGTGCGCCTCGAGCTGGCGCGCGCGCTCTTCGAGGCCGGCGAATATGCCCAATCGCGCGAGCAGTTCCGCATTGTGCTTTCCAGCCCCGACCTGCCCCCGGAGGTGCGCGCCAACGTGCTGCGCTTCCTGCGCGCCATCGATGAACGCCAGGGGCTGCGCAGCCGCTTCTCCTTTGCCCTGCGCGCCCCCGCGGGGGCCGGACGCAGCTACGACAGCGACAAGATCGTGACCGATTTCGGCTCCGGTCCCGTGGTTCTGACGATGGACCGCGACGAGGCACCGCTCACCGGGCTCGAGCTTTCGGGCGCGCTCCGCAAGCAATGGCCGCTGCACGCCCGCCAGGGCGGCGCCCGGCTGACCGGCTACCTTCAGGCCGAGGGCGATCTCTACCAGACCTCCGGAAGTGACTGGGACGAGCTTGGCGCCGATCTCAGCGCCGGCCTGCAGCTCACATGGCCGCAGACCACCGCCTGGGCCGAGGCCATCGCCGGGACCGACTACTTCGGCGGCGACAAGCTCGAGGACCGTCTCGGCATCGGGGCCGGCGTCAGCTGGCGCACCGCCTCGGGTCTCACCACCACGCTCGAGGCCGAATGGCTCGACGTCGATCTCGAGCGCTATCCGGGTATCGACGTGCAGCGCGCCAGCGCCAAGCTCACGGTGATCCGCCCCCTGCGCGGCCGCGCCCAGATCGGCGGCAGCCTGTCGCTGCAGCACCAGGAGGCGGAGCGCGACGACCTCTCCTACGACTACGCCGAGTTGCGCCTCGCCGGCCGGGTCGAGGTGGGCGGCGGTTTTCTGCTGGAACCCTCCGCCTATGCTGCCGCCTACGACCAGATCGGCGCGAACCCGATACTCGGCGAGGCCCGCCACGAGACCGAATACGGGCTCGAGCTGCGGGTCGACAAGACCGACACCTTCCTCTTCGGTCGGCTCACCCCCTACGTGCAGATCGAGGCGGCGCGGCGCGAAAGCACTTTCGACGCTTACAGCTACCGCGACCTGCGGCTCAGTGCCGGGTTGACCAGCGCCTTCTGACCGCGGCCCGCTCCGTCCGGAGGGGCCGCGCCCCCCCTACCCCGCGACGGCCTTCATCCAGGCGCTCATCTCGCGCAGCCGGTCTTCGGCGGCGCTGCCGAAGCCGATGGCGTGCAGGTAGTCGCGCACCAGCCCTTTGCCGGAATCGACCTCCACCGCGACCCCGGCGGACCGAAGCGCCTCGGCATAGGCGATGCCGCTGTCACGCAGCGGGTCGTGCTCGGCCAGCGCCAGGTAGGCCTGCGGCAACCCTGCGTGATCCCGCGCCAGCAAAGGCGAGATCAGCGGATCGCTCAGCCGCCGCGTGGTGTCTGGGCAATATTGCGCATGCGCCGACAAAAGCTGCGCCAGCGTCCAGAGCGGGCCTTCGGCATATTCCATGCAGGAGGGCCGCGTCGTGTCGAAATCGCAGACCGGGTAGATCAGCAGCTGCGCCGACAGCTTCACCCCGGCATCGCGGCAGATCAGCGTTGCGGCGGCGGCAAGGTTGGCCCCTGCCCCGTCGCCGCCGATCGACAGCCGCTCCGGGTCCAGCCCCAGCGTCCCGGCATGATCGCGCGCCCAGCCGAGCACGGCCGGTATCTGCTCCAGCGCCGCGGGATAGGTCTGTTCGGGCGCCAGCGCGTAATCCACCGAGATCACCAGATGCCCGGACCAGGCGGCGAGCCGCGCGGTGATGTTCCAATGGGTCTCGGGGCTGCCCTGCCGCCAGGCACCGCCGTGCAGGAACACCATCCCCGGCAGCGGCTCGGAGCCCGGGGGGCGGAACAGCCGCACCCGCACGGGCCCGCGGTCCGTGTCAATCCAATGCTCCTCGTCGGTCTCCACCCCCTCGGGGCTCGGCAGCCGCAACGAGCGCGAAACGGATTCGAAATGCAGCCGCCGCGTTGCCGCATCGCCTTCGGTCGGCAGCGTCGCCCAGGTGGCATCCCAGGTCTCGCGGAAGCGGTAGATGTCGGGATGGATGGCCCGCGCCTCGGCGATCGGCTTGGTCGAGGCCTCCTCGACGGACAGCCCCGGCTTCATCACGAAGCGCAGCAGCATGTCGCCGACGTGGCGGCGCAGTTGTTGCTGCCCCTTGGGCTCGAAGAGCGCGGTGCCGAAGAGGCTGGAGAAGGTCGCGCGGTTGGCAACGTTGAAGATCGCCAGTGCCGAGATGTGCCAATGCAGCTCGATCGCGGTGAGCCCGCGGCGGAACAGCCCCTCGGCGCAGCCGCGCTGGTAGATCTCGTCGAGCAGCCGGATCGCCGAGATGTTCTGGCCCGACAGGTCGCCCGCCTTCTTCATGTGGCGCGCCTTGTGCATGTTCTCGACCATCACCAGCCGCACGAAATCCTCGTGCGAGGCATGATGGTCGAAGGTGAATTCCGCCAGCCGCCGCAGCGCCTCGACCGGGTGCAGGCTGGCCAGCTCCAGCTCGTCCTCGGCCGCCCGCATCTGCGCATAGGCATCCTCGAGCACCGCGCGGTAGAGCCCTTCCTTGTCGCCGAAGTAATAATAGATCATCCGCTTGGAGGTCTCGGTGCCCGCCGCGATCTCGTCGATCTTCGCCCCGGTCAGCCCATGCGCCACGAAGGCCTTGCGGGCCACCTCGAGGATGTTCGCCCGCACCGCTTCGGGATTCTGCTTCCAGTGGCGACGTGCCGCCCCAGTGTCGTCGGATGCCGGACCGGAATTCGTCACGATGCTCTCCTCCATGTAATCACTCCGCTCGAAAACTTCGGGAGCCGCGCCCGCCTCTCGACCGCTCCGGCGCCGCGCCCCGAGACAATCCTCGAGACATGCAAATGCCGATGCGTGTGACGCCGCCCCGTACCCGCGCCGCAAGGCGCCAAAAAAATTTGTTCAATTAAACAGATCGTTCAAAATCATCACGGCCTTCGGACGGGGGCCGATGACCGAAACCGGCACGACCCCTGCCCTATGTCCAATGACACGTCCCACGGTATAGTGATTTGCGAGCCACGTCACGACCCGAGGTGGCCCTGCCGTGTCAAAGGAACTCCGGCGAACATTGTTGCACCGCCGGACCGTCGGGATTCGTCCAACACCGCCCGAGACTTGGGCGCCACGCGTCGGGATAGGCCAAAATGCGGCGCCCTTGCGCTCCCGAACCGGCCCCCCTGCCCTATTGGACCGGGCGCCGTTCATCCTCGAGCGCCGCCTTGCCGGACAGCGCCCAGCGAGTCAGCGGCCACGAGAGCCCGATCAACACCAGCCCGGCGATCGCGCTGCCGAAGAAGAGCTGGTTGAACAGGCCGGGCAGCGCCGAGGGGCTCTCGGTGTCCATGCCCGCCGCGAGCAGCCCCGCGAGCAGGTTGCCGAGCGAGGCGGCGAGGAACCAAAAGCCCATCATCTGGCTGACGAACCGCTCGGGTGCGAGCCGCGAGAAGGTCGATAGCCCCACCGGGCTCAGCAGCAACTCGGCGCAGGTGTGGATGAAGAACGTGCCGACGAGGAACAGCGCCGAGACCTTGGCCCCGGTCATCGCGATCTGCGCCGCCGGCACGAGGATCCAAAAGCCCAGCCCCACCAGCACCAGCGCCAGCCCGAACTTGACGAAGACCGAGATCTCCCAGCCCCGGTCCTGCGCCCGGGTCCAGAACCAGGCAAACAGCGGCGTCAGCAGGATGATGAACGCAGGGTTGAGGTTCTGGAACCACGAGGCGGGCACCTCGAAGCCCAGAAGGTCGCGGCGGGTCAGCTCTGCGGCGAAGATCGACAACGACGAGCCGGCCTGCTCGAAGCGCGACCAGAAGACCGCCGCGGCGACGAAGAGCACGGCGAGCACGATCATCCGCTTCTTTTCGTCCTTCGACAGGTCCCCGGCGATGTAGATGTTGAGAAAGAAGCCCACCGCCACCGTCACGATCAGCACGCCGGTCGCCTGCGCCACCCCCGCCGCGCTGGTCACCTCGATCACCCCGGTGCCAATGAGCAGCGCCAGGATCACCACCACGGCGCCGGTGATCCCGAGGCTCACCCGGCGGTCGCGCCGGTGCGTCGCCGCATCCACCACCTTGGGCGGCGGCCGCTCGCCCTTGCCGCGCAGCGAGCGCCGACCGGCATAGAGGAAATTGAGCAGCCCGATCGCCATGGCCACCGCCGCGGCGCCGAAGCCCCAGTGCCAGCCCCAGACCTCGCCGAGATAGCCCGCGACGAAGCCGCCGAGGATCGCGCCGACGTTGATGCCCATGTAGAAGAACGAAAAGCCCGCATCGCGCCCGCCGACGTCCTCCTTGGGGTAGAGCTCGCCGACCATGGTCGAGATATTGGGCTTCAGCAGCCCCGTCCCCAGCGCGATACACGACAGCCCGGCAAGGAATACCCAGGCGGTTGCGCCCGAGATCGCGAGCAGGATGTGTCCGACAATGATCACCACGCCGCCTGCCGCCACCGCCTTGCGCGCGCCCCAGAACCGGTCTGCCACCCAGCCGCCCGGCAAGGCGAGGATGTAGACCGCTGCCGTGTAGATGCCGTAGATCGCCACCGCTTCCGCGGTGTCCAGCCCCATCCCGCCGGTCTCCACCGCATCGACGAGATACAGCACGAGGATGGCCCGCATGCCGTAGAAGCTGAAACGTTCCCACATCTCGACGAGGAAGAGCGCGGGCAATCCGGCGGGGTATCTGGACAATCTGGACATCAAGGGCCCTCGATGCAGTCAATATTTCATTGATAGCGCGATTTTCCCTTCGGCGGGTGAGATTTGGCGGCAACTCGCCTCCTGCGAGCGGCAGCTTGCCGACCCGGCGCCCGGGACTGCGGTAGATATTTAACATAATACTAATATAGGTCCGTGGCGGAGACCCGCTGTCCCCGCGGGGACAGGGTCGCGAGCGCGGCGGCCATACGCCCTCAGCAAGGCTGTCCCGGCGGGGACAGATGCGCAGCTGGCCATGGCATTATCCCGGGGTGTCCCCGCGGGGACACGTTCGATGCGACACCCGCAGGCAGGTCCGCACGCATGCAAAAGCGCCTGTCCCCGCGGGGACAGGACCACAAACGCGGCGGCCAAATGCCCTCGGCAAGTCTGTCCCCGCGGGGACAGACGCGCGGACGGCCATGGCGATATCCCAGCCTGTCCCCGCGGGGACAGCTTTGATGCAACATCCGCAGGCAGGTCCGCCGCCATTCAAAAGTCCCTGTCCCCGCGGGGACAGGGACACAAACGCGGCGCCCACCCGCCCTCGGCAAGGCTGTCCCCGCGGGGACAGATGCGCGGCTGGCCGTGGCGACATCCCGGCGTGTCCCCGCGGGGACAGCGTCGGTGCGGCGGCCGCTTGCTGGACAGCGGGCACGAAAAAGCCCCTGTCCCCGCGGGGACAGGGGCGCGGCCCTGCTGCCGATGTGCCGCGCGTCAGTCGTCGAGCGCTGCCATGAAGGCGGCAACCGCGGCCTCGAGCCGGTGGCGGTCGATGCTAGAGAAATCGCGTTCCATGGCCAGCTCGACCTTGCCGTCGCGCGCCGCGCAGCGGACTGTCCCCGCGGGGACAGTGCAGCGCAAGGTGGTCTTGGCCGCGGCATTGGCCGAGCTGCCCTTCGGTTTCGGGCCGGCCTTGGGCGCGCTCTTCAGCGCGTCGGCGAGCCGTGCAACCTCGTAGTCGGACGAGACCTCGCCCTGCCCCGACAGCATCTCGCGCAGCCCGTCGGTGAAGCCCTCCTCGTCGCCCATGCGCTTGACCAGGTCGAGACCCAGCTTGCGCGGGATCGCCTCGGCGTGGTGCAGATCGTCGCCCAGCTCCTCGAGCAGCGTGGCGAAATGGCGGATGTAGCTGCGCTTCTGCCGGCCAGCTGAGGCGTAGAGCAGGGTGATCGCCTCTTCGATGTCGGTAGTCTCGGTGTTGGGATCGCGGGCGAAGCTGAGCGCCAGCTGCGCCATCTCGGCAAAGGAGATGCCGCGGCGCACAAGGTTCTCGTCGACCATCTTGCGATAGAGGCCGACCAGCGCCTCGCCCGAGGCAACCAGCCCCGCGGGGATGCGCGCATAGGCCTCGTCACCGGTCTCGGCATAGAGCTCGCGATAGGCCGACAGACGCCGGAAGCCCTGGACCAGCTCGTAGTGGTCGTCCACCGGCTCGACACGGATCGGGTTCGACAGGCCGACCTCGCGGATCGAGGCCTTCAGCTCCTCGATCTCGGGGTCGGGCCCGCCGGCGCGGTCGCGGGTCAGCTTGGTGGTCAGCACCGCGTCGATCGGTACGAGATCGGTGATCAGCCCGGCGCGCTTCAGCCGGACGTAATCATGCGCCAGCCGGTCGTTCTCTTCGCGGATGGCGCGCTCGGCTTCGGCGCGGTCACGCAGCGCCTCGGCGTTTTCCGAGATCGCCGCCGCCATCGGTCCCCGCCGGGACGCGCCCGGCTTGGCCCGGCCGCCGCCGGTGTAATAGCCCTCGGGGCCGCGCGGAAACTCTTCCTCCGCCGGCGCCTCCGTCCCCGCGGGGAAGTCGATGTCGAAACCGCGTCGCTTGCTCATGCCTCATCCTCCAGCTTGTCCCAGGCCGCTTGGACGTGGGTGCGGAATTCCTCGTAGGCGCGATCGAAGGAGGCGCGCGCCCGGCGCCAGGTTTCCCGCGTCATCTCGCGGTAGTCGATCTCGTAGATCGAGCTCAGGAAGCGCCCGGACTGTTCGACCGCGCGGGTCATCTCGATCGGGTGCTCGGTCATTCTTTCATCCCAGACCTTTTGGAAGGCTTGACGCATCGCGCGGTGCAGCTCGTTGCCGGTCTCGTAGCGGGTGAGCAGGAAGCGCACGTCGAGAAACGCCTTGGGCAAAGTGAGTGTCCCCGCGGGGACAACCCCCTCGAAGCCCGACAGATCGCCGAGCGCCTCGGAGAGCTGGCCGATGAAGGAGGTGGTGGAGTCGTATTCCCAGTAGCCCGGCCCCGAGGGGATATAGAGCATGTCGGCAGCAAAGACCGCGTTCATGCTCTGGTAGCCGATGGCGGGCGGGCAGTCGAAGATCACCAGGTCGTAGGCGTCGGGCGGCAGGCTGTCGAGATAGCGGCTGACCGCGGCGAAGAAGGACCACTCGGGGTTGAGGTGCCGGTACTGCGCGCTGGCGAACTCGACGAAGGCGGCGTTGGCGCAAGAGGGGATGACATCTATCGTCGGCCAGGAGGTCGGCTTGATGAAGTCGGCGGCGCGCAGGTCGCGCAGGCCCATCGAGGTAATCGCCTCGGGCAGCTTGCGCTGGGGCAGGGCGGAGCCGCTCTCGGCCCCGCGGGTTGCGGCGTTCATCCGCTCGGTCTCGCGGATCAGGTCGCGGGCCATGATGCCCCAGACGGTGTATTCCTCGGTGACGTCCGAAAGGCCCATGGAGTGGCTGAGCGTCGCCTGCGGGTCGAAGTCGACGCAGAGCACCCGGTAGCCGTCAAGCGCGGCGGCATGGGCAAAGTGCAGCGCCACCGTGGACTTGCCGGCGCCGCCCTTGAAGTTGGAAATGGCGACGCGGAAGGCCCGCTTCTTCGCCGGGCGGTAGGGCATCAGGCTCTTGCGGTTGACCTTCAGCTTGCGGCGGATCTCGTTGATCTCTTCGAGCGAGTACCAGCGCTGGCGGCCGTCCTCTTCCACCAGGCCCTGCGGCAGGTGCGGGTCGGCGGCCATGCGTCCCCGCAGGGTCGACTGGTTCACCTGCAGGATCAGCTCGGCGACCTCCCAGCTCGAGAAGCGGCGCAGGGTCTTTTCCATCTCGGGCGAGAAGGTCTGCTGCCGGATCCATCCCTGCATCTTCAGCGATTGCGCCTGCAGCCGCGCAAGGTCTTCATGTGTAAACATCCTGCCTCCTGTCCCCGCGGGGACACCTTATAGTGTCGCGCCACTGCGGGCGCTTTGCCTCTGTCCCCGCGGGGACGCCGGACCGTGGGGCCGTCCCCGCGGGGACACGCGCCTCGGACCCCGTCCCGGCGGGAGATTGTGCCCTGTCCCCGCGGGGACACCCTCTCGGCTTCTGCCCGGGGCCGCGCTCCGAAACCACCCTGTCCCCGCGGGGACAGGCTTTCCGAAAACGCGGGACGCTAATTTCCGATGGGCTGGAATTTACGCCGAATTTGCAATCAAGGCAAAAGCTAATACTCTGGAAACGCGCGATCCGCGAAATTGCGTGGCTTTCGGGTCGGTCCCCGGCGCAGCGCTCGTCCCCACAGGGCGCCGCGCAAGTCGCAAGGGTCGGAACCGATTCGGGAAATTCACCGCGCACCCTGGGGAGAGGGACCGAATAATGGGGGACACGATCTGGCCTCCCGCTACATATTGGGGGACATTTTTGCCTCAATAGGGGACATCCTGCATGTCCCCCCATACCAGAATACCCATTTTTTCATTCTGAAATGGGAAGAGGGCCAGACCCGTCACCGCCCGCCGCTTGACAGAATCGAGAAACCGGACGCAAATAGCCCAAGGTTGGGAAAGAGCGTTGGGTTTGACCGAAAGTGACCCCGCGCTTTCCCCGCCACCGACGCAACGGGCCAGCAGAGCCCGGAACCACAGAGGCACCGCGTACAGGCGGGGACAGAGCGAGGGGCAGCGACATGCTTGCCACGAAAGCGGTCGGGCGCAATGCCTCGGCCCTGAAATATGATTTGCTCACCGTGATGGGGGCCTTTGCGCTGGCGCAGGAGAAGGGCCGGCAGGTGCTGGTTCTGCGGCTGATGACGCTGATCACCGCCCGCTACAACTGGGCGCGGGACGAGCTCGCCGTGGGGCAGCGCGAGATTGCCCGGCTCTGGATGGTGGATGAGCGCACGGTCAAACGCGAGATGGCCAAGCTGCGCGCCATGGGCTGGCTGCGGGTCAAGCGGCAGGGCGCCCGGGGCAGGGTCAGCGAATATTCCCTCGCCATCGAGCGCATCCTCGAGGACAGCCGCGACCGCTGGGGCGACGTCGGGCCGGACTTCGAACAGAGGCTCTCGGGCAGCGAGCCAGACGAGAAGATCGTGCCTCTCCCGATCAAGGGAAAAATTCCCGCGCCGGATCTGGCCGACGTTTCCGACTGGGGCTTGGCCAGGGCGATCCTGCACGAGGAGGATCCGGCGCTCTATGCCGCCTGGTTCGCCGCGCTCGAGCGGCGCGAGAGGGCAGGGGGGCGGCTCGTGCTGGGCGCGCCGACACGCTTTCATGCCAGCTATGTCGCCGGCCATCTCGGGGCGCGGCTGCTGAGTGTCTGTCGCGGCGTAGATGCGGGCATCGACGAGGTGCAGGTCATCGCCTGACCCACCGATCCAGCGGCCGTTCGGGACTCTGTCGTAGCTGCGCAAAGAACCGCCGATTCACAGGCCACAGTTGACGCTTTCTCTCGGGCAGAGCACTCTGGCTGGGCATTTGAATTTCGCATTTTGAAAATCCCTATTTCGGAGGCAGGTCATGCCCACGACGCAGTCAACGCCGTCGCTTGTCGGCTTTCCCGAGGTCAGCTTTTCGGCCAGCCTGTTCGCCGGCGAGACCGAAGCCGAAAATCTAAGCATTGACAGTGGGTTCGCGGTTGTTTCGAACCCACACGCCTCGGGCGGACGCTACCTGCAGGCGACCGCCGCGACGTCGCGCGCGGGGGCGTTTTCGAAGGTCCGGTTGGGCTCTACGACATCAACCTGAGCTATTTCGACGAGACCGACGGGGTCTCTCACATGGAGGTGCTGGTGAATGGCGCGGTGGTCGTGGCCTTTGACTGGGACGCGACCGGCGGGGATGCCATCGTCACCAAGGCCTCGGCGGCGGTGACTTCGATCGCCGGGCTGGTGCTGGCGCCGGGCGATGTGATCGAGCTGCGCGGCATGGCGGACGGCGGTGAGCCGCTGCGCACCGATGCGATCGAGATCCTCGCCAGTGCAACGCCGGCGGTGGGCGAGAGCTTTGTCATCGAGGCCGAGGATCTGCAGATCCTGTCGGGCTTCAGCATCGCCAGCAACGGCGCCGCCTCGGGCGACCAGACCCTGCAGCACGTGGGCGGCGGTACCGCGCGGGCAAGCTACACCGTGCAGCAGGCGGGGAGTTTCGATCTGGCCATCGGCTATTTCGACGAGACCGACGGCGCGTCATGGATGCAGGTGCTGGTCAATGGCACCGTCGTGGCGGAGTGGGACTGGGATGCGGGCACCGGCGCGGCGATCGCCAGCACTGCCAGCCGCGCCACCGAGGTGATCGAGGGGCTCGCGCTGGGGCTCGGCGACGTGATCGAGCTGCGCGGCCAAGGCGACGGCGGCGAGC
This sequence comes from Alloyangia pacifica, assembly GCF_003111685.1. Lineage (NCBI taxonomy): Bacteria > Pseudomonadati > Pseudomonadota > Alphaproteobacteria > Rhodobacterales > Roseobacteraceae > Alloyangia > Alloyangia pacifica. Next base: position 108,254 of record NZ_CP022195.1, read on the forward strand.
CGCTGCGGGTCGACTACCTGGAGTTCACCGCGGTGGCGAATGGGCCGAACGGGCCGACCCCGCCGCAGGGGACGCTGGATCTGTGGTACACGCGAGGCGCCGAAGTCTATGTCGCGCTCAATGACGGCAGCGGCGCCTTCACCGAGGTCGACACCGGTCTCGCGGCTGGCGGCTCGCTGCGCGCCGTGGATATGGACGGCGACGGCGATCTCGATTTCCTGCGCGTCGAGGTGGCCGACCCGTTCCCGCTGCCCGATCCCTCCAGCTACACCGACGACTTCGAGTTTGTTGTCGAAACCACGGTCTATGAGAACGACGGCAGCGGCGGCTTCAGCGTCGTGGCCACCGACACCACCAGCTACTGGACCGGAGTCTATGGCTGGCCCGCCGAGGATGTCAGGCGGGCGTGGCAGATCCTGGAGGTGGGCGAGGCCGGTGACATTGATGGCGACGGCGACGTGGATTTCGTCGGGGCGTCGTGGCTTGGCAACGAGCTGCTGCTCTTCGACAATAACGGCGACGACAGCTTCAGCCTGTCGGTGCTGCCGATCCCGTCGGAGCATTTCTTCGCTGGCGAACTCAGCGAGGGCGGCAACTACATCCGGCTGGCCGACATGAACGACGACGGGTTGCTCGACCTCCTGCTCAGCGTTGCCTGGGAGACCAGCTCGACGCAGGTGATGATCAACGACGGTGCCGGGAACTTCGACTGGGTCGGTAGGTATGGCGGCAGTGACGATGGCAACAGCACCGAGATTCCCGCCGATCTCGACGGGGACGGCGATCTTGACGTGCTCTACGTGGCGATCAGCGACGGCGGCGGCATCAACACCTATATCAACGACGGGACCGGGGCGAGCGACGGCTACGGACCATGGTTCCCCAAGGGCGAGCTGAACGGCATCGGTGGGCTGCAGATCGCCGATTTCGACGGGGATGGCGCGCTGGAGATGGTCAATGCCAGCATCCAGAGCAGCTCCGAGGATCTCGACCCCGGGCTGCGGGTGTTCGAGTTCCCGGTCGAGGACGGGATGATAGACATCGTGGTCGACAAGCTCGATCCGAGCATCGTCGGGCAGATCACGGCGCAGGGGGATTTCGACGGCGATGGCGACATCGACCTGATCCTCCGCGCCAGTGGCACCCCGATTGGCGCGGCGCCCTATCTGCTGCTCAACGATGGGAACGCCAATTTCACCGCCGTTCCGACCGGCCTGGCGGACTTCGACGAAACCTATGGCTGGCAACGGGCGGGCGAGTTCGCAGAGCTTCTCGTCGCCTGATGCCCTACCGACACCGGATGCGGGGGCCCGGTTGCGGAACCGGGACCACGCGGGGACGGGGGCACCGCACCCCCGGGAGCCGGTCGCGCCATGGCGCGGCCGGTATCTCTTCACGGTCTCTCTTCACGGGGCAGGGGAGGGCCCGCGGTCAGTGCCCGCCGGGCATCGTCGGCGGAATCGCTGGCGGGCGGCGGACGAAGAAGCTCGCGCCGATCATCAGCAGCGAGATCAGCCCGCCGGTGAGGAAGCCCGCGCGCACCCCGGCGGCGGTGGCGTCCACCAGTTCGGCCCCCGCGCCCATCTCGGTGCCGATGCGGATCGACATGATCGACACGAAGAGCGCGATGCCCGCCGCGCCGGCCACCTGCTGCACCGTGCCGATCACCGCCGAGCCGTAGGAGTAGAGATCCTTGGGCAGCGAGCCGAGCGAAGAGGTGAAGAGCGGCGTGAAGAGCAGCGCCAGGCCGATGCTGAGCAGCAGGTGGCAGGCCAGCACCTGCCAGATTGCGCTGCCGGTGCCGAGCAGGGACATCGAGCCGAGCCCTAGGCAGACCAGCACCGATCCCGGGATCACCAGCTTGCGCGCGCCGATCCGGTCGAAGGTGCGTCCGACCCAGGGCGCCATGAGCCCCATCGCCAGCCCGCCCGGCAGCAACAGCAGACCAGCCTCGAGCGGCTCCATCCCCAGCACGTTCTGCATGTAGATCGGCAGCAGGATGATCATCCCGAAGAGCGACATCATGCAAAAGGCCATCATCACCACGGCGACGCTGAACACCCGCACCCGGAAGGTGCGCAGATCGAGCAGGGCCCGTCCCTGCGGGGCGAGGCGGATCTGCCGCGCGATGAACAGCGCCAGCGCCACGAAGCCCACCGCGAGCGGCGCCCAGACCGGCACGGCGCCGCCGCTGCCGTGGCCTTCGCCCAGGGTCGAAAGCCCGTAGACAAGCCCGCCGAAGGCCAGCGCCGAGAGCGGCACCGAGATCAGGTCGAGCGGGGCCTTGCGCGGCTCGGTGACGTTCTGCAGCCGGGCATAGCCGAGCGCCAGCGCGCCGAGCCCGATGGGCAGCACCAGCCAGAACATCCAGCGCCAGTCCAGAACATTGAGGATGATGCCGGAGATCGTCGGCCCGATGGCCGGGGCCACCGAGATGACGATCGAGATATTGCCCATGGTCTTGCCGCGGCTCTCGGGCGGCACCAGCGTCATCACCGTGGTCATCAGCAGCGGCATCATGATCGCCGTGCCGCAGGCCTGCACCACGCGGCCGAAGATCAGCATGGCGAGCCCCGGCGAAAGCGCGCAGATCAGCGTTCCGGTGCTGAAAAGACCCATCGCCATGGTGAAGACCGTGCGCGTGTGCAGCCTCTGCAGCAGGAACCCGGTGATCGGGATCACCACCGCCATGGTCAGCAGGAAGGCCGTGGTCAGCCATTGCGCGGCATTGGCTGTGACGTTCAGATCCTTCATGAGCCGGGGCAGGGCGACGCCCATGATCGTCTCGTTGAGGATCACGGTAAAGGCCGAGACCAGCAGCAGCAGGATGACAAGGCGGTTGCGCGCGGCGAGGTCGGGATCGGAAACGGGGTCCGCTCCACCGGCGGAAACGGGGGAACTCTGCATGGTGATGATCTCTGGTGACAGGGGAGGGGCGGGCGGAAATGGCCGGGCACCCTTGGGGAACCCCTGCTTGGTAGGCGGCACCGGCGGGCCTTGCAAGGCGCAATCGACCCGCGCCCGCCGCACCGGCGCGGCGGCGCCGGGCGGCAAGGGAAAACCGGTGCGTCGGCGGGGCAACGCCCGGCGCCGAGCGGACGGGGTCAGTAGGGCTGGAGCCAGCTGCGCCGGGCGCGCCAGATCTCGCGCCATTGCGCGGCGCTCTCGCGGCTGGAGGGGTGCCGCCGCAGCACCGCGCGGCTCAGGGCGGCCGCGGTACGCAGCGCGCCCCAGAGCCAGGTCAGCGCCACCCCCAGCGGCACCAGCGCCGGGTGCCAGTGGTCGTGGATCAACGAGACCCGCGACTTGGCCACCAGGATGTGCCGACGCGCCCGCAGGGTGGTGGAAGCTCCGACGAGATGCATGATCTTCGCCTCGGGGCAGAGCATCGGGCGGTATCCCAGCCGGCCCGCGCGGAGGCAGAGGTCGTAATCCTCGCCATACATGAAATAGCGCAGATCGAAGCCACCGAGCTGGTCCCAGAGCGATCGGCGGATCATCAGGAAGCAGCCGACGACGATATCGACCCGGCGCGCGCTGTCGCGCTGCCAGCCGCCATAGGCCTCGGGATTAAAGAGCGGCGAGCGGGGGAAGGCGGCGGCAAGCCCGCTGGCACGGCAGGCGGTGCTCCAGAGGGTGAGACGGGCGCTGCACGAATAGGGGTTGAGGCTGCCGTCTGGGTAATAGGTCCGCCCCCCGGTGATCCCGGCCTGCGGGTTGGCCTTCGAGAACGCCAGCAGCGCGTCGACGCCGCCGGGGTAGGTTTCGGTGTCGGGGTTGAGCAGCAGCAGCCAGTCGCTGCGCGCCCGCGCGGCGGCGAGGTTGTTGGCCGCGGCAAAGCCGAGGTTCTTGGCGCTGGCGATCAGCATGACCTGCGGGAAGCGCGCCGCGATGGCCTCGGCCGAGCCGTCCTGCGAGGCGTTGTCCACCACGATCGTGCGAAAGCGCGCGCGCGTGTTGGCGTAGAGCGTCTCGAGGCATTTCAGGGTCAGCGCGCGGGTGTTGTAGCTGACGATGAGCACGGTCAAGTCGGCGGAAGGATCGTCTGGCATTGCGCAGGAGCCAATTTTACAAGAAAAGAGAGTGAGGGTTTTACCCCGTTCAATTCGGCATAGACTTGGTTAATAGGTAATTAATTCCTGCGAATTTATTTTTGAATGCGGGATTTCATATGCGGTTTAACTTTACCAAAAATTAGGGAAACCATCCTACCGCTCGGGGAGGGCCGCTGCGGCCCGTGGATCGGGTAACGGGGGATCGGGATGGCCGGGGCCATGACGGGGAGCAAGGCGCTGCCAGCAGGAACGGTCGCGGTGATCGTGCTCTTCCTGCTGACCTACATCCCGCCGGGCACGCTGCAACTGGGCACGCTGACGCTGGGCTTTCCGCGGTTTTTCCTGCTGCTGAGCATCCTGCCGTGCACCGCTCTGCTGCTCTTCGACCCGCGCCACAGGCTGACCGTCGTCGATGCCTTCGTCGCCGGTTTCGCGGTCTGGGGGTTTGCCTCGATCCTCGTCAACAACGGGCTGGACCGGCTCGAGTTTGCCGGGCTGCAGCTCGTCGAAACCTTCGGCGCCTATTCGCTGGGCCGCATCCTGCTTGCCCGCCCCGAGGCCTACCGCCTGTTCTGGCGGGTCTTCGGCGGGCTGATGCTGCTGATCCTGCCGGTGGGGCTGGTGGAGCTGCTGGGCAACCGTTTCGTGCTGCATGACGCGTTCGGCGGGCTGATCACCCTCCACCCACAGATCCTCAACTACCCGGCCCGGCTGGGCTTTGATCGGGTGCAGGGCAATCTCGAGCACTTCATTCTTTTCGGCGTGTTCTGGGGTTTTGGGATGATCCATTTCCTCTCGGTCTTCGAGCGCTGGCCGCTGCGGGTCTTCATGGGGCTCTGCTGCATGACCGTGGTCGCCATGTCGCTGTCGAGCGGCGCCTATCTCGGCCTCATGTTCCAGCTGGCGCTGCTGGCCTGGGGCCGGATCACCCGCGGGCGGTGGTGGCTGCTGGTCGGGCTGGCGGCCTTCGGCTTCGTGCTGGTCGACCTGCTGTCGGACCGCCCGGCGCTGGTGGCAATCTCGACGCGGCTCGCCTTCAGTTCGGACACCGCCTACTGGCGGGTGCTGATCTTCGAGTTCGGGATGCGGAATGTCTGGGCCAACCCTTTGTTCGGGTTGGGGCTGAACGACTGGGTGCGGCCGCATTGGCTGGGCGCTTCGGTGGACAACCAGTGGCTGCTGATCGCCATGCGCAGCGGCCTGCCGGCGCTTGCGCTGGTGCTGGCCGCGGTGGGGAGCATGCTGTTGCTCTTGCTGCGCCGCCGCGACCTGCCGCCGCGGGTGGCGCTCTACCGCCGCAATTACGTCATCGCCTATGTCGGGCTCTGCATCAGCCTCGGCACGTGGCGGTCTGGAGCGGCACGCAGGCCTTTCTGTGGTTGATGCTGGCCATGGGGGTGAACCTTGCCGTCTCGCCCGGCCGCGTCGCCACCGAAGAGGCAGGCGAAGACCCCCTCCCGCGCCGCCTGCGCCACCGCCGCGAGGGCCTCGTGTCGGGGGCCGGAGGGCGCCGCCCGGTCCTGCCGTTCCGCCGCCCGCCCGCGCCGGCGCACTGACCCTGTCTGCAACCGCCGAGGACATGCCCCCGTGATCAAGAGCCTCAACCTCTTCCGCCCGCTGCGCCTTGCCCTTGTCGGGATCAAGCGCAGTTACCTGCGCCGGGTCTGGGGGATGGACATCCACCCGACGGTGGAGATGTCTCTCTCGGCGCATTTCGACCGCACCCACCCGGGCGGCATCCATGTCGGCGCGCGCAGCTACATCGCCTTCGGGGCGCGCATTCTTACCCATGACATGACCCGCCGGATGAAGGTCGACACGCGGATCGGCGAGAACTGCTTCATCGGCGGTCGGGCGATCATCCTGCCCGGGGTGCACATCGGCGACCAATGCCTGATCGGCGCCGGGGCCGTGGTGACCCGCGACGTGCCGCCCGGCTCCATCGTGGCGGGCAACCCGGCGCGGGTGCTGCGCTCGGGGGTACGGCTGCTGAGCTATGGCCGTCTCGATCCCGAGGGTCAGGCCATGTCGCAGGCGGCGGAGTAGACAGGTGCGGGCCTCGGTCATCATTCCGCATTTCAACGACGTGGCGCGGCTCTGGCGCTGCCTTGCCGCTTTGGTGCCGCAGGCCGAGGCGCAGGAGGCCGAGATCGTTGTCGGCGACAACGCCTCGACCGAGGATCTGGGCCGCCTGCGCGCCGCCTTCCCCTCGGTGCGCTTTGTCCATGCCGCCACCCCGGGTGCGGCGCGGCGCGCAACGCCGCGGTATCCTGCAGCCGCGGCACGCTGCTGTGCTTCACCGACGCCGATTGCCTGCCCGCCGCCGACTGGCTGGAGGTGGCGCTGGAAACGGCCCGCCCCGGCGCGGTGACCGGCGGCGCGGTGGCGCTCTTCGACGAGACCCCGCCACCGCGCAGCGGGGCCGAGGCCTTCGAGACGGTCTTTGCCTTCCCGCAGGAGATGTACATCCGCCGCCGCCATTTCTCGGTGACCGCGAACATGCTGGTTCCGCGAGAGGTCTTCGAGCGGGTCGGGCCTTTCGACGGCAGCCGGGCCGAGGATTTCGACTGGGGCCGGCGCGCCCACGCGCTGGGGATCGCGCTGCATTTCGAGCCGCGGCTGCGGGTCGCCCATCCCACCCGGGCGGATTGGCCGGCGCTGCGCCGGAAGTGGCGGCGGATGACCTCCGAGGGGTTCTTGCCCATGGCACGGGCCTTTGGCGCCGGCTGATCTGGGGCCTGCGGAGCCTCGCGATCCTCGCCTCGGTCCCGGCGCATCTGCCGCGGGTGCTGCGCCACCGGGCTCTGAGCCGGCGCGAGCGCCTGGCGGCGGCGGTGACGCTGGTGAGGCTGCGGGCGCTGCGCTGTGCCTGGACCCTGCACCAGGCCCTGGTCGGAGAGCCGCCGGCTGAGGCGGTCTGGGCAATCGGCGACTGCGGCACCGCGGGGGACCGCGCGCTGATGCAATGTTCCGTTTACTTTAGTTTAACCACGAAAGTTAGAATCGATGCCTAGGGATTAATTCCGCAAGGGGCGGAATAGCCCGATGGCTCTATATCCAAGAATCCGGCAGAACGGCGGTATATCAGCGTGACATTCGATATCCAGATCTATGCCGCGCATTTCGGCCTGTCGAAGCGGCCTTTCACGCTGGTTCCCGACCCTGAGTTGATCTTCTGGTCGCGCGGGCACCGGCGCGCGGCGGCGGTGCTCGACTACGGTCTGATGAACCGTGCGCCGATCACCCTCGTCACCGGCGAGATCGGTTCGGGCAAGACCACGTTGCTGCGCCACCTGCTGGACGGGATCGGTGACGAGCTGCGCGTCGCCTTCGTGTCGAACGCCATGCCGGGCGGTCGCGCGGACCTCTTGCGCTGGGTGCTGCACGCGCTCGGCGAGCCGCATGACAAGGCGTCGAGCTACATCGAGCTCTACCAGCGCTTCGAGAGCCTGCTGGTCGAGGAATATGCCAACGGCCGGCGCGTCGTGGTGATCTTCGACGAGGCGCAGAACCTCGGGGCGAGCGGGCTCGAGCACCTGCGGCTGCTGACCAATATCAAACTTCGGCGCGCATGAGCTGGTGCAGCTCATCCTCGTCGGCCAGCCCGAGCTGCGCGATCTCGTCATGAAGCTCGACGCTGGACCCAGCTGGCGCAGCGCATCTCCGCCAGCGTCTTTCTCAAGGCGCTTCGGCAGGAGGACGTCGGCGCCTACATCCACCACCGCGCCCGGGTCGCTGGTGCCGTGGCGCCGCTGTTCACCGCGGATGCGGTCGCGCTCATCGCCGGGACCACGCGCGGGGTTCCGCGGCTGGTCAACCAGCTCTGCGATTTCGCCCTGCTGTATGCGTTTGCCGAGGGGGAAAAGACCGTCACTGCGCATACGGTGCAACTGGTCATCGACGACGGGCTGTTCTTCTGCGCCGGCGACAATCGCCCGCTGCGGCTGGTGCACCCCGGGCCCTCCGAGACGCTGCGGCCCTCGGCCTCGGAAGATGCCTGAGCGGCGGGGGGCGACATGGACCTGAGCTTCTACTGGCGCATCTTCCTGCGCCGCATCCCTTACCTGATCATCTTCGCCGCGCTCGGCATCGCGATCGGCGTCTCCATCGCCATCTCACTGCCGGCACGCTACGGCGCGCGCGCAGTAATGATCGTCGAATCCGAGCAGATCCCCGACGAGCTCGCCGCCTCCACGGTGCAGACCAACGCCATCGAGGCGCTGCAGATCATCCGCCAGCGCATTCTCAGCCGCGAGGTGCTGCTCGAGCTCGGTAACAGGCTCAAGGTCTTCGAGCTGGTCGAGGCCCGGGGAGCGACGGATGTCAGCCGACGACAAGGTCCGCTACATGCGCGACAGCCTCGAGATCAGCACCACCGGCGGCGGGCGCGGGCGCCTCGGGGGCAACCATCGGTCACCGTGGCCTTCAGCGACGCGCCAAGCCCGCGGCTCGCCGCCGAGGTGACCAATGAGATCGTCACGCTGATCCTGCAGGAAACGTGCAGACCCGCACCGCGGTGGCCGGGCAGACGCTCGAGTTCTTCGACCAGGAGGTCGAGCGGCTGGCGCAGCGCCTGTCGCAGCTGAGCGCGCAGATCCTCGATTTCAAGGAAAACAACATCGAGCGCTGCCGGACAGCCTCGATTTCCGCCGCGGCCATCAGGCGGCCTTGCAGGAGCGGCTGACCGGGCTCGCGCGTGAGCGCCAGACGCTGGTCGACCGCCGCGGCCAGCTCGCCGCGATCTTCGAGGCGACCGGCAGGACGGAGGCGGCCGGGATCCCGCGGAGCCGCCGTCGCCGCAACACCTCCAGCTCGAGGCGTTGCGCGAGGAGCAGATGCGCCAGTCGGTCGTGCTTTCGGAGCGCAACCCCGCGGATGAAGCTCCTGGCCGCGCGCATCGCCAAGCTCGAGGCGGAGATCGAGGCCGGGATCGAGGCAGGCCCCACAGGCGGCGGCGCCACGCCGGAGGGGCAGGGGGGCGCTCAGGCCTCGCTGCTCGACATCCAGCTTGTCGACATCGACACGCAGATCCGGGCCATCGATGCGCAGGTCTCCGAGACCGAACTCCGACTGGCAGATGTCACCGCCAGCATCGCCTCGACCCCCCGGCAACACGGTAATGTTGTCGACGCTCGAGCGCGACTACGACAACATCAAGCGCCAATATGACCGCGCGGTCGATGCCCAGGCCAAGGCTTCGACCGGCAATGTCATCGAGTCGC